>JBBRGR010000389.1:0-2814 GCA_038223815.1 Gemmatimonadales bacterium | reverse complement strand
CGCCGAGGCGCTCGCCGCCATCGGCACCTGAGTCGGCGTGCCACTCGTCGTTGCGGTGCTGCTCGCGCTCGCCTTTGGCGCAGCCCTCGCGTGGTGGAGCTATCGCGACCGATGGGATCAGCCTCTCGCCCGCATCGCCGCGCTCGCACGCCTCCTCGGCGCCGCGGCGCTCCTGCTCCTCGTCCTGAATCCCACCATCTCGGCGCGGTTCATGGCTGTCCGCCCGCTGGTGCTCCTCGACAATTCGATCTCCATGCACGCGACCGGGGGCCGTGCGACGGAAGCGCGCGCGCTCGCCGTGTCGCTCGGCGACACCGCGGGCTTCGGTGAAGTGGGTCCCGGGGAGCCGGGCGGGCAGAGCCTTCTGGGTGCTGTCCTCCCGGCTGCACTCGCGACGGGGCGGCCGGTCACGGTCATCACCGATGGCGAGGTCGCCGATGCTGCCGCGATTCCGGCGGATCTGCTGGCCGCGACCACGGTTCGCCTCCTTCCGCGCCCGGATGGGGACGATGTGGCGCTGCTTGACGTGCGCGGCACCACGCGATTGGCCGCCGGGGACTCCCTTCATCTTGAGATCGAAGCCCAGCGACGTGGGACAGGCGTCGATAGCAGTGTGCTCGAGCTCCGGGATGGCACGCGGGTCCTTCAGCGTGGCGTCGTGCGTTTCGCGCCGACCGGGCGCGGCCGCACCCGGATCGTGGCGGCGCTGCCCCCGGACGGTGCCGGGCTGCGCTGGCTCGAGGTGCACCGGGTCGGGGTGCCTGATCGCGAGGCGGCGAACGATGTGCGCTGGTGGCCGGTGCAGGTCACGCCAACACCAGGCATTGTCCTGCTGGCCACGACGCCGGACTGGGATGCACGCTCCCTCTACCGGGCACTGCGCGATCTGACCGAGACGCCCGTGCGCGGCTACGTCCAGTTGCAGCCAGGGCAGTGGCGCCGCATCGATGACCTGCGCCGGGTGACTCCCGCCGAGGTGAACGCAGCAGCGCGCGCGGCGGATCTGCTCGCGGTGCGTGGTGATGTGGAGGCGTGGCGGCGGATTGGTCGGGCGCGGCTGCTCTGGCCCGTCGCGCCAATGGCCGGGGATTGGTACCTCACGCCCGCCGCCGCATCGCCGGTCACGGATGCACTTGCCGGTGTGGCGAACGATTCCATTCCGCCGGCGGTCGCGGTGACGCCGCTCGATGCGGAGGCGACACGGAGCTGGGTCGGGGCGGCCGCGCGCCTGACGCGGAGGGGCAGCGCGGTCGCGGTGATTGGGGGACGGGACGACGCGAGCGGGCGGACGGTCACCTTCGGCGCCGACGGGCTCTACCGCTGGGCGTTTCGGGGCGGTGCCTCCGAACAGCTCTGGCGGGCGATGATCGCCGACGCCTCCGCCTGGCTCCTTGCCACACCGGATTCGGCCAGCGCGACGGCGCAGCCGGTGTCGCTGGTGACGCAGCGAGGGCGGCCGGTGCGATTCCGGTGGACCGGTTCCGGCGCACCCACCGCGACGGCAATCGTGGTTCGCGATTCCACCGGAGCGCGCAACGACTCGCTGCATTTCGATGGTGCGGGCCACGCCGCGATCATCCTCCCGGTCGGGCGCTATCGCTATGCGCTGGCGACGGGAGGCGAAGGCGTCGTGGCGGTGGAACCCTACTCCGACGAATTGGTCCGGAGTCCCGTGTCACTGGTGGAACAGGCGGCGAGCGTGGCGCCCGTGCGGACTGGCCGAGGTGCGCAGGAATGGTGGCCGCTCTTTGCCCTCGCGGCCGGCGCCTTTGGCGGCGAGTGGCTGCTGCGCCGGCGACTGGGCATGCGCTAGACTGATGGACTTCACGCACAGGATGGGTTGATGGCGCGATTGGGTGACAAGCTCGGACTCTGGCAGCGGATCAAGCGACTCGCGCTCACCGACGTGGGCGCCCTCGCGCGCGGGCTCAATGCCGACGATCTCGAGCAGATGGAGCGCGTGCTGATCGAGGCCGACTTCGGGGTGCCCGCGACGCTCGAGCTGGTCGCCTTCCTCGAGGGAGAGGTCCGCAATGGCACACTGAAGACCGACGCGCAGTTGCGCGAGGCGGTGGTGCAGCAGCTTGGGACGATGCTCGCAGCGCCGGGTGACCCGGGGCAACTGGCACGCCCGGAATCGGGACCGACGGTGGTGCTCATGGTGGGCGTGAATGGCGTCGGGAAAACCACCTCGGTGGCCAAACTTGCGCGGCGCTTGCAGCGCGAGGGGAAGACCGTGCTGCTGGGTGCGGCGGACACCTATCGCGCGGGCGCGGTGGCGCAGCTGGAGACGTGGGCGACTCGCCTCGGCATCGAGTGTGTGTCGGGCATGTCGGGGGGCGATCCGGCCGCGGTCGCATTCAATGCGGTCGAGGCGGCGATCGCTCGCCACGTCGACGTCGTGCTGATCGATACGGCCGGCCGGCTCCACACCCAGGATGGTCTCATGGCGGAGCTGGGCAAAGTGGTGCGGGTCATTGCCAAGAAGCTGCCGGGGGCGCCGCATGAGACGTTGCTGGTGCTCGACGGGACGGTGGGCCAGAACGCGGTGCAGCAGGGGAAACTCTTTGGCCAGGTGGTCGCGCCCACCGGACTGATCATCACGAAGCTGGATGGGACGGCACGGGGCGGGGCGGTGGTCGCGCTCCGGCGCGAGTTGAATCTGCCGATCCGGTTCGTGGGCATGGGGGAAACGGTCGAGGACCTGGCGCCGTTTGATGCCACTGCGTGGGCGGAAGCACTTTTTGCCTGAGGAACGACCGGCACCCTGGCGTACCCCTCCGGCCGTCCTCGCCATGCTGCTGGTCGGGACGG
>JBBRGR010000388.1:0-2819 GCA_038223815.1 Gemmatimonadales bacterium | reverse complement strand
CGGGGTACGATCGAGAGAGGGAGGGACTTCATGCGCGCCTTCATCGGCCAGTTCGACCGAGTCTCGTTGGGAATCTTCCTTCTGGGTGCGACGATCGGCGTGGTGTGGCTGGTCGCACTCGACCTGGGCGTGCTGCTCGTGGGGCTTGCCCTCGTGATCGGCAGCGTGACGCTTATCATCCATCACCGCTGGATCGAGATCGGGCTGCTCATGCTCGGCATCGGTCTCGTCGTCCAGGTCGGTTACTCGGTCTTCGGCGAGCCGCCGGAGCCACCCCTGGTCTTCGATCCGAATGGCGGCTGGTACGTGCCGCTGGCCGCCGAAGTGTACGCACCGGGCATGGCCGGACTGCTCCTCATCGGCGGCGCGATCTTCACGGTCGTGGTCGGAATCTGGGAGATGCGGGAGGGTCGACGGCGCGAGCGGCTCGACCGGCGCCATCGGGACCGCAGGGCACGCCAGATCGCCGATCAGCCGGAGGCTTGACCGCGGCCGCCGAACCGCGCACGCTTGGCGCGATGGTCTTCCCGTGGCAGAAGCGCAACGTGCCGCCCGAGCTCGCCGAGCGCATCCCGCCCGGCCAGGTGCTGACCGAGAAATTCCCGGTCCTGCACTTCGGCCGCGTGCCCGATTACGGCGACCTGTCGGCCTGGGACTTCCGCGTATCGGGCGAGGTCTCCGAACCCTTCACGCTGCGCTGGGCGGAGTTCCGGGCGCTGCCGGTCGCCGAGGAGACGCTGGACGTCCACTGCGTGACGCGCTGGTCGAAGCTCGACACGCGCTGGGAAGGGGTGGCCTTCACCCACATTGCCGAGGTGGCGCAACCCACGCCGAATGCCCGCTTCGTGATCTTCCACGCGGAGGGCGGCTACACCTCGAACGTCCCGCTGACCACCGCCATGCGCCCTAACTGCCTGCTGGCCTGGAACTACGACGGTCAGCCCCTCAGCGCCGAGCACGGGTATCCGCTGCGGGCGATCGTGCCCGGCCCCTACTTCTGGAAGAGCGCCAAGTGGCTGCGCGGCATCGAGTTCACGGCCGAGGATCACCCCGGCTTCTGGGAGCGCAACGGCTACAACAACGACGCCGACCCGTGGAAGGAGGAGCGCTACTCGCGCTCCTGATCAGGGTCGAGCCGCTTGGCCCTCGCGATCAGCTCGGCAACCCGACGACCGCCCTTGCGCCCGATCTCGCGAAAGTGCTCGTTCGAGTAGCGCTCGCTGACCGCCTTGCCGCCCTTGGCTCCAATCTGCTGGAAGAACTCGGCACCGTAGCGCGCTCGGGTGGTCTTGCCGCCCTTGCGACCCGCTTCGCGAACGCTCATGTTCCCTTCATTGGGGCTGGTGGCGTCCTGGTCCGTGCCTCGGCGCTCGGCCATCTGGCGCCTCCTTCGCTCTGTCGCTGCTGCGTTGCAGGGGCTACCGATGTCCCTGTCATGCTCCCTGAAGCAAGTTGCGTACCGGCGCCGAGAGCGCTCGGACGGCGAGGCCGCAGAGACAGTCTAGAATGGCGCGCCGATGCATCCGCTCCTGCGCAACGTCGTGATCGGGATCGTGGGCCTGATCATCGCCGGCGCCCTGACCACGCTCGCCCTACTTGGCCGCGACTCCGACCTGTCGGTGCTGGCCCTACTGGCCGCGGCGGTGCTCAGCTCGCTCATCGGCCTCTTCCTCTACAGCCAGGGCGGGATCTGGAGCAGCCGCGCGGCGCGGCGCCGCGAGCACGGCCAGGCGGTGCTCATCGCCATCGGTGGCGGATTGATGATCCTGGTCGCGGCGGTGGCGATCGCCGGCCTGCTGATCCTGCTCCTGCTCTTCTTCCTCGGCTGATCCGCCGGGGGTAGGCTTCGGCTGCCGGGCCACCGTTCCATTTGCGCTCCAGCGCAACTAACAACGAAGCACTGCCGCTTCTGCTCGATTCACAGGTGCCGTTTTGCGCTGCGGCGCAAAGGGCCACCACGCAGAGGGCCTACGTTCGTCGTTACTTGGCGCTCGGCCGCAAACCGCCCCAGACGGGCGCTGCCCAAACGTGTCCGGTACGATTGCCACGCTCGCGCATCGGCGCCCCCATCGTCTAGAGGCCTAGGACGCCACCCTTTCAAGGTGGAGATCAGGGGTTCGAATCCCCTTGGGGGCACCACCCACCGCTCCCGTGTGAGCTCGCCGCGGCCCTTCCTCACCAGCTCGCCCCGACTGGGCGGAGCCCGGACCAGGGAGGTTAAGAGCCGTCAGGAGTTGTTGTGGGCGGTTAGGAGTATTGTGGCGCCTGCGGACGAGCACGCAGCCACCCGTCCGCGGTGCAGGCGGGGCGGAAGTGATGCGAATGTTCTGGCGTCGGCAACCTCCGGAGCCGGATGATGCCGAGCCCGACGCGCTCGAGGACTCGAGCCAACTCCTGGCGCTCCATCTTCATGGTGACCTGGTACCGATCCGCATCTTCACCGAGGACGGAGTCGTCGACGGCTGGACGCAGGTTGGGTCGCATCGGCTGTCCGACATTCTCAACGCCGAGGACGTGCTGAGCGTATCTCGGGTGGACTATGAGCCGTCGGAGGACGACTGGCTGGCCGTCGAGCGAGATCAGATGATGCTGGTGGTCGCGCCACCGCACACGAGCCCCCGTCAGCTCCGCGTGCACCGGCACAAGCGCGAGATCAGGGCGCAATCCGCCCACTACTCGATCCTCGGCACCGTCCACATGATCCCGGGCAACCGACTCGACCGGACGGTGCTCCGCACCCGGCAGCACTTCCTCCCAATCACCGATGCTCGCGTGGTGACGGCCGATCAACCCGATCTCGAGCAGGAGCACGAGGTCGT
>JBBRGR010000387.1:0-2828 GCA_038223815.1 Gemmatimonadales bacterium | reverse complement strand
TCTCGAGCGCGGTCCCTGGACCGGGATCGCCGTGGGCGGGCTCTCGGTGGGCGAACCGAAGCCCGCCATGCACCGGGTGCTGGAGGATCTGCACCCGCACCTCCCGACCGATCGGCCCCGTTATCTTATGGGGGTGGGTTTTCCGGACGACCTGATCGAGGGGATCGCCCGTGGGGTGGACCTCTTCGACTGTGTGGCCGCGACCCGCAATGGACGCCACGGCTCGGCGTGGACCGCCGATGGCAAGGTGAGCGTGCGCGGTGCCACCCTGCGGCTCGATGCGGGGCCGCTCGACCCGGATTGTGACTGCGCGGCCTGCACCCGGTTCACGCGGTCGTACCTGCGGCACCTGTTCGTGGCCGAAGAGCAACTCGGCCAGCGAATGGTGTCGATCCACAACATTCGCTTCCTGATCCGCACTGCCGAAACGGCGCGGGCACGGATTCTTGACGGAACATTTGACACCTGGGCTGCCGAGTGGCGGCTGCGGTACTTCGCAAAGGGCGAGACATCATGACCGGTGGCGGCGGCCTCAACATGCTCCTCATACAGTTCGCCCTGATTGGGGCGGTCTTCTACTTCCTGATCCTCCGGCCGCAGGCCGCGGCGCGGAAGCGTGCCGAGGAGATGCTCGCGGCGATCAAGAAGGGCGACGAGATCACCACCGCCGGTGGCATCATCGGAAAGGTGAAGGACGTGCGCGAGCAGCAGGTCACGATCGAGAGCGGCACCGCGACGCTGGTCGTCGAACGGGCGCGCATTGTGCGCGTCGGCGCGCAATCGGCCCCGGGCGCGAGCGCGTAATGGCCGTCCTCGACATTCACCTCCTCGGCTCCCCGGTGCTGCGCGAACGTGCCGTGGAGATCGCTGTCGTGGATGATGCCCTGCGCGCCTTCATCGACGACATGTTCGAGACGATGAACATCGCCTGCGGGGTCGGCCTTGCCGCCAATCAGGTCGGGAGCACGCAGCGGGTGGCGATCATTGATGCCGAAGGCCAGACGTTCGCGATGATCAATCCCCGGATCGTCGAGGCCACAGGCAAGGAGAGCAAGGAGGAAGGGTGCCTCTCGATCCCCGATGTCTTCGCCGAAGTCACCCGTCCGGAGCGGATCGTCCTCGAGGCATTGAATGAACGGGGCGAACCGTTCCGCCTCGAAGCCACGGGACTGGTCGCGCGCGCGGTGCAGCACGAGATCGACCACCTCGACGGGATCCTCTTCGTCGACCATCTCTCGCCCCTGAAGCGCCAGATGCTGGTGAAGCGGTGGAAGAAGGAGAACGGAGGCGAGTTGACTCGCACCCCGACCCCCGAGGAGTCGGACACACCGGGCTGATGCGGATCATCTTCTTCGGGACGCCGTCGTTCGCCGTTCCCAGCCTCGAGGCGCTGCGCATTGCCGGTCATGACGTGCTCGCCGTAGTGACGCAGCCCGACCGCCCCCATCCGAGGCACCACACCCAGACGGTCGCGCCGCCGGTCAAGATCGCGGCCCTCGCCGCGGGGATTCCGGTGCTGCAACCGGATCGTCCGCGCGGCGAGGCGTTCTACGCCGAACTGCGCGCGCTCGACGCCGACATCGGGGTCGTGGTGGCGTACGGTCACCTCCTTCGCCCCGAACTGCTCGCCATCCCTCGGCTCGGCCTGATCAACGTGCACGCTTCCCTCCTCCCAAGGTGGCGGGGTGCCGCCCCGATCCACTGGGCCGTGCGGCATGGCGACGCCGAAACGGGGGTCGCGATCATGCGCCTCGAGGAAGGACTCGACACCGGCGGCGTCTGGCATACGCGCCGGACGCCGATCCTGTCGGGGGACACGACGGGAACACTCTTCACGCGACTCGCCACCCTGGGTGCGGAGGCGGTGGTCGAGGCGCTGCCTCGGATCGCCGCGGGAGAGGACCCCGTACCGCAATCGGGCGTCGGCATCACGCAGGCACCGAAGGTGGACCGCGCGGGCGCGCGTGTCAGCTGGGACGCGCCGTGCGAGCAGGTGCGCAATCAGATCCGCGCCATGGATCCCGCGCCCGGGGCGTGGACCACGCTCGACGGCACCAGCATCAAGCTGTTTGGCGGAGAGACCCGCGGGGAGCCAACCCCGACGGCGCCAGCAGGCACCCTCGAGCGGCAGGACGGTGCCGTGCGGGTCGGCTGTGCGGACGGGTGGCTCACCCTCGTCGAGGTGCAGCCCGCGGGTCGGCCGCGCATGCCGGCACAGACCTGGGCGAACGGGCTCGACCACGCGGCCTCCCGATCCTTCGTGTGAGGCCGCTCCCCCGCCTCCTCGCCTTCGCCGACGATCGGATCGCCGCACTCGCCGACCTCGGCATTCGCGCGGCGGCGATTGCCGCGGTCGGGCCCCAGGTCGCCCTCGTCGCACGACTCCCGAGCGGAACACCCGATGCCCTCTCGGCACTCGCGGCGCGCTTCGTCGCGCTCTCGGCACCCCCCATGGCGCTGGTGGCGGTGACCAGCCGGGCGGACATCGCCCACGCGACCGGGGCGCACGCGGTGATTCTCCGCGACGACGACCTCACCGTCGCCGACGTCCGCCCCCTCGCACCCCCGGGTGGCTACCTTCATCTGCGGTCCGTGCATGATCTGGAGGGCGCGCGGGCCGCCGTCGATGCCGGTGCCGACGCTCTGGTGGTCGGCACCATCTGGGCCAGTGCGACGCACCCCGGCCGACCGGGCGCCGGACTGGCGCTGATCGCGGCAACAGCACACCTCGGCTGCCCCGTCTACGCCATCGGTGGCGTGACGGTGGAACGCGCGCACGCCGCCCATGAAGCCGGCGCGTGGGGCGTCGCAGCGATCAGTGCGGTGTG
>JBBRGR010000386.1:0-2837 GCA_038223815.1 Gemmatimonadales bacterium | reverse complement strand
CCCGTCGTCGTCTACATCCATGGCGGGCCGCACTCGGCCTATGGCGACGGTTGGTTCGATGAATTCCAGAACATCGCCGCGGCGGGAATGTTCGTGCTCTTCACCAATCCGCGCGGCTCCACCGGCACCAACAACGCCTTCACGCATGCCTCGCGCGGAGACTGGGGCGGCAAGGATTACCGCGACATCATGCACGCCGTGGACATCGTGGCACGCCGGGCCGACGTGGACTCGACGCGCATGGGGGTCACCGGGGGATCGTACGGCGGCTTCATGACGGCGTGGATCACTACCAAGACCAACCGATTCAAGGCGGCGCAGGCCGACCGGATGATCTCGGACTGGAATGCCTGGTGGGGTACGTCGGACGTCCAATCGCTCACGAACAACGAGTTCTTCGGCAAGCCCTGGGAAAACCCCGCGATGTACGATTCGCTCTCGCCATTTCGGTACGTCAAGGCGGTGAAGACACCAACGCTCATCGTGCAATCCGAGGAAGACCACCGGACCCCGATGGCGACGGCTGAGATGTGGTTCATGGCCCTCAAGACCCTCGGCGTGCCCGCAGAGTTCGTCCGGTATCCGCGCTCCAATCATGACCTCTCACGGACCGGCGAGCCGTGGCTGCTGGTGGATCGGCTGGGTCGACTCCGGCAGTGGTTCGGGCACTGGCTCGCCGAAGGCGGCCCGCCAGCCAAGGCCGCGGCCACCACCGCCGCACCCTGACGCACGAAGGGGCGCCATGCACTGGGCATGGCGCGCCTCGCGCGTTCCCCCGCACGTCGGAATCAGTCGCCCGGGCCTGGATCCTCGGGCACCTTCACGCCGGCCGGGCGGGGAGTGGCGGGGCCCACCTTTCTCAGGGTGACAGGTTTGGTCAGGTCCCCCTCGGAAAGGGTGATCGCGGTGGCGGAGGCCTTCAGCTTGTAGATCTCCCATTCGCCGCCGAGCGCGATCCAGATCTTGCCATCGCGGACGCGCCACCGCACGATCTCCTTTCCCCAACTGGCGCTCGAATCCGAACGGATGATGACTTCCCGGGGTCCGTTCTTGACGTCGGCCCCGACGTCCACCCGCCAAGTCCCCGTGATATCAGCCACCTTGGCCTGGGCGGCCGCTGCCGCGGGCAGCAGGAAAACGAGGGCCAGCAGTCGGATCAGCACGAGCAGCACTCCTCAAGGCAGGATCGTCGGTTCGGCGCAAAGATATCAGAATGGAGACGTTCGCCGGGACCCGACGCCCACAGTCCCCTCGGTCCCGGGTCGGGTCCCCCCCTCGCGGAAGCGGAACCACCTCGCTACACTACCGCCACTTATGGACATCTTTGTTGCCCGCCAGCCGATTTTCGATCGGCAACGCCACGTGGTGGCGTACGAGCTGAACTATCGCACCGGACGCCTGCAGGGCGTCGGGGCCAAGCCGGATGACGTTGCCCGCAAGATGGTGAACAACACCATGCTCGGGTTCGGACTGGAGACGCTGATCGGCGGCCTGCCCGGGATCTTCCCTGCCTCTCGCGAGTTCCTGGTCGAGGATCAGTATCTGGTGCTCCCACCCAAGCAGGTGGTCCTCAGCCTGCCGCGCAGCGTTCCGGGCGAGCCGGACGTGGTGGAAGCCTGTCTTCGGGCCACCGCCGCGGGCTATCAGCTCGCGCTCGCCGGCTACGATGCCGGCAATGGCCACGACCGCCTCCTCCCGCATCTCCGCTACGCCAAGGCGTCCTGGCTCGCGACGCCTGCAGCGGATCGGAAGGCGCTGGCGAATGGGCTCATGGGCAGCGACACGCGGGTGGTGTTCGAGCATGTCGGCAACTATGCCGACTTCGAAGCCGCCGCCGCCGAAGGGGCCCTCTACTTCCAGGGCAGCTTCTTCTGCGAGCCGGAGCTGCTCCACGAGAAGGACATCGCCGCCTCCGGCATTCAGCTCGCGCGGCTGGTGGCGGAAGTGAACCGCCCGGAACTCGACGTGGACAAACTTGAGAACATCATCAAGGGCGAAGTGGCACTCTCGCTCAAATTGCTCCGCTACCTGAACTCGGCGGGGCTGGGCTGGCGGCACGAAGTGACGACGATCGGCCAGGCGCTCCGGGTGCTGGGGCAGAAGCCGACCCGCAAGTGGGCCTCGCTGGTCGCGATGACCCTGGCGGGGGAGCACAAGCCGAAGGAGCTGATGCAGACATCGCTCCTCCGCGGCCAGTTGTGCGAGGAAATCGGGGCGCTGGTGCTCGGGGATTCGCGTCGGTCCGAGCTCTTTCTGGTGGGGCTGCTCTCCTCGCTGGACGCCTTGCTCGACCGCCCGATGCCGATCCTGCTCGAGCAGATGAGGCTCGGCAAGGAAATCGTGGCGACGCTCCTCGGCGATGAGACGCCGCTCCGCGCCTGTCTCAACCTGACCATCGCCTACGACCAGGGCGACTGGACCACGGTGGATTCGCTTTCGGCCACGCTTGGCATCGATCCAACGATCCTGCCAGTGGCCTACCATCGCACGGTGGCATGGGTCAGCGAGATCATGCAGGCCGCCTGACGGCGCTCAGCGCGCCCGCAGCGCCGCCACCAGCCAGTCAGCCAGCGCGCCCATCACCTCACCATCGACGCGTCCGGACGCCAAGCGGGCGTAGCCCGTGGGCGCGCCGTCCGGATCCTGCAGGAAGAGATGGTTGCGCTCCGGAAAGCTCCGCGTTGTCACCTGGCGATTGCCTGCCGCACGCAGCGCCCGCTCGAGCTCCGGGGCTTGCTCGGCGGTGACCTGCCGATCGGTCGCGCCCTGCAGGATCAAGACGGGCTGCCTGACGCGGGCCAACACCGGTAGCGGATCGTACCCGAGAAAGTAGCGCA
>JBBRGR010000385.1:0-2848 GCA_038223815.1 Gemmatimonadales bacterium | reverse complement strand
AGCGCGGTGGTGGCACGCGCCTGCGGGGGCCCGGTAACACGACGAAAATGCTCCGCGGGAACATCCCAGGCTGCTGCCGCCGCCGCGAGCCAGCGCGTGGTGCCGTCGGCCCCCAATGGATACGGTGCCTGCAGCAAGGTGGCGCCGCGCGCCTGCAATGCCCGCACCGTTTCACCCACGAACGGCTGGGCCAGCAATAGCTGCGTGCCGGGTCCGACTGGGGGCAGATCGGTGGCTCGGCGCGCCGGAAAGAACGACACCGGGCCGATGCCGAGCTGCGTGAACAGCCGCGAGAACTGATCCTCGATCACATCGGCAATCGTGCCGACCACCATAAGGCGCCGCGTATCGTCGATCGCGTCCGGGAGGTGCGGCACCATCGCCTTCAGGCACTGATCTTCGCCCTGCGTGAACGTCGTCTCGATACCGCTGCCGGAATAGCTCATGATCCGGACCAGCGGAAAGTGCGCGCGATTCAGGCGCTGCGCGGCGGTCACGAGATCAAGCTTGATGACTTCGCTGGGGCACGAACCGACCAGAAACAACGTGGAGATTTCGGGACGGCGCGCTAATAGCTCGGACACGACACGATCCAGCTCGTCATTACAATCTGCCATGCCGGCGAGATCGCGATCCTGCAGAATGGCCGTCGCGAACCGTGGCTCGGCAAAGATCATCACGCCGGCGGCGGATTGCAGCAGATGCGCGCACGTCCGCGAGCCGACGACCAGGAAGAACGCATCCTGCATCTTGCGGTGCAGCCACACGATGCCGGTCAGCCCGCAAAACACCTCGCGCTGTCCGCGCTCGCGCAATACGGGAGCGACGCTGCAGCCGCCCTGCAGCGACAATTCCGTCTTGATCGGCAATGATGTGCTCATGCGGGCTCTGGAAGGCGCGATGCTCGATCGCGCGCTTCCTGGAGCCGTGCGGCGCGGAGCTTCAACAGGAATTGCACCGCGTTGACCACGTAGACCGCATAGGCGGCCAGCGCCACCAGAAACAGCACCCGGGTGGACAGCCTCCCCGTGAGCAGACCACCAAGATAGATCGTGTGGAGCGCGATGACCACGAAGCTCACGGCATCTTCCCAGAAAAACGCTTCAGCGAAGAGATATTGCCCGAAGACGACTTTCTCCCAGATCGCCCCCGTGACCATGATCGTATACAAGAGTATGGTCTTGATGATGATCGAGATGTGCGCCGGAAACTCCCCCTCTCCCGTGAGCAGGGAGCGCAGGACCAGCACGGCGCTCACCGCGAAGACGAGAAACTGCACGGGTGCCAGGATGCCCTGCACCAGCGTCCAGCGTGTCGCATCGCGACGCAGCCGTTGCTCCGGCGTGTAAAGGGCACGCACCGTTTTGACGGCCTTGGCCGGCACTGCGGGGGCGTCGCCCTGCTCGGGCGCCATCGTCAATCCACCATCCATCACTGCACTGCGCTCCGGATAACCGTTGCTCCGAGCCTACCCGCGGGAGAGAAAGTGTCAAGGAAAGCTGACACGTCGGCGTCGGTGACGTGGACGCCTCCCATTTGACAAGCGGCGGCCCGGGGGTTTCTTCCCATGGACTCGGAGTGCCGCGGTGCTGCGGTGCCGTGCTCATGGCATTCTACGTCGCCGGCGCCCAGCGTTGGCACACCCGCCCGGAGGGTTTTTCGTTGTCCAGCTCGCTGCAGTCATCCTTCGGTAGTGCGCAGCCCTCCGACTGCGATTCGTCGCGGCGGCCCGGCGGCAGCCTCGGACGCTCGATGGAGCTGGAGCTGATTCCGAGGCTCCTGGCGCATGCACGCGATATCCCTGCGCAGCAGGACTGGCCCACCCCGACGCGCGTCATCATCGCGGCCACCGACGTCACCCGTTTCGTGCAGGCGTGCCTCTCGCACGACGAAGAACGGTGCCCCGCGATCGTCACGGAGTTCATCGAAGCGGGTGCCCCGCTCGAACGCCTCTGCCTCGACCTGCTTGCGCCCTCGGCCCGAATTCTCGGGGAAAT
Source organism: Gemmatimonadales bacterium (assembly GCA_038223815.1). Taxonomy (GTDB): domain Bacteria; phylum Gemmatimonadota; class Gemmatimonadetes; order Gemmatimonadales; family GWC2-71-9; genus Palsa-1233. The sequence goes on along the minus strand of JBBRGR010000385.1, from coordinate 851 downwards.
GTGGGACGACGACCAGGTCGACTTCCTCGAAGTCACCCTCGGACTCGGCCGCATGCAGCGCGTCGTCCGCGATCTGGGCCGCCGTGTCGCCGCCGAAACGCCCATGGCTGAGGATGCTGGCCAGGCGTTTCTCTGCGGAATGCCAGACGAACAGCACTCGCTGGGGCTGGCGATGGTGGCGGAGTTCTTCGTGGCCGATGGCTGGGGCGTCACGGTTGGCCCCCCGCTCGGCGCGGAAGATGTGTTGCATGAGGTCGGTGCGCGTTGGTACGACGTCATCGGCCTTTCCGCTGCCCTTGGCGAAAGGATTCCGCGGATCGCGGCCGTCATCCGCGACATCCGCGCCGCCTCGCTAAACGCCGAGATCGCCGTCATGGTCGGCGGCCGGGCCTTCGTCGATCAGCCGGAGATGGTGGCACAGGTCGGGGCCGACGCCTCCGCATCGGACGCGGCGCAAGGCCCGCTGGTGGCCAGAACGCTGGTGCAGGCGCGTCGCGCGTCGCGCGCCGATGCCACACCGCCTTCGCCATCACCGACGCCATGAATCCTTCCCGCACCGTCGATGGCGGCCTGGCGGATCTCGACCCGCAACTCGCGGCGGATCTCGTCGCGAACACGGGCGATCTGGCGGTCATCGTCGATCGGACCGGGGTTGTTCGTGCCGTCGTCGCCAATGATCCGGAGATGCGCGACAGTGGCATCGACCTGTGGGTCGGTCAGCACTGGGCGCAGACCGTCACCATCGAGACGCGCGGGAAGGTCGAAGCGCTGCTGCGCGATGCCGGGAGTAAATCATCCGGTCGCCGCCGGCAGGTGAATCACGTGCTGGCCGACGGTAACGATCTGCCGGT
>JBBRGR010000384.1:0-2852 GCA_038223815.1 Gemmatimonadales bacterium | reverse complement strand
GGCGCGGTTGGTCGACGGCACCCCCTCGATGGACATCGGCCGGATCGATGGCGGGATCGGCACCACCGAGTCGGCGCGCGCCGCGTTGCTCCAGATGCTGACCGAACGCAGCCCGATCCTCCCCGGCATGTCGTTCGTGCTGCATGCGAGCGGTAAATCACGGGTTGCGACGGTCACCGGACTGGCTACCAGCGGCCGGCGGATCATCGCCCGCCTCGACGTGCCGGCATTCGGGTCCGGCGAGCCGGCGCTTCCGCTCGAGTGGCGTGGAGATCCTGCCGTTCCGCCGCACCTCGTCAGCCGTCGTGACTGTGTGCCAGGTGACGACGCTGCGATCGAGCGCACCGTAGCGCGGTACGTGGCGTCCAAAGACTCAGCCGTCTCCGCGCTTCGTGGCTGCTTTGGTCGATTCAGGGCCGTGGTCACCGTGCGTCCGCTCGCGATCACGCCGGAGAGCGCAGAACGGGTGATCCTGGTGAAGCCGGACGGCACCACGCAGAAAGGTCGCCTCCGCGATCTGTCGTATCCGCTGCATCAGCTGGTCTCCGTGCTCGACATCGATGGCGACGGCGTACACGAAATCATCGTGCACAGTTTCCGGCCGGCAATGGAGACGTGGGCCGCACTGCGGATGACGGACTCGATCGCCTTCACCCGATTCGCCAGCGGCTACACGATCGAGAAGCGTTGACCGCGATCGCAGAGAAATGTTTCTGAGCGCAGAAGAAATCAAAGGTCGGAAAACTGTGCTGTTACTGTATTGATGAAGTCGCTCGAACGGTATGTCAGGATCGGTAATCACCGACTACCGCTTGCTGGAGGACCCGGCACCGAGTCTTGCGACGGGAGGAGCTGCACGATGCGGCTGACGCGGTCGCGCAACGTGCTGACTTCCGACTTCGTGGAGAGTGCACCGCTCGAGAGCGCTCGACCGTCGGCATCGATCCAGCGGTACAATTCGGCTCCGCGAAACCAGACCTGATCCACTCTGCTGGGGCGGTCGGGGCGGGTCAGTTCGAGTCGCGCGCCGACCAGTGCGCCGTCGTGAAGCCAGTAGGTGTCGTTGGTGCGGAAGCCGGTCCCTTCGCCGTCGACGTGCAGGCGCTGCCAGGAGGTGCCGGCACGCCAGGCGGTGAGTGTGCCTGTGGCACCTGCGCCCATTTCGAGCTGGCGCTGGGTGATGACCATGCGGGCGGTGTCGGCGTCGACGTGGTTGGTGAACGACGCGAGAGCGGAGAGCGTCGCGGTGCTGTCGCGGGTGCTGGCGGGGAGGGTCAGTGTGACCGGGGTAATCTCCGCCGGCGGTTGTGGCGCATCATCGACGCTGGCGGCGCACGCCGTAATGGCGACCAGGCTGAAAGCCATCAGCCGGCTTGGCACGTCAGGCGGCCGCGCGCAGTGCCTCTTCGGCCCGTCGCGCCCGGGCGGCGCGGAAACTCTTGATGCAAAGTGCGAGGAAAACGAGGCAGATCACGAACATGGCGGCCTGGACCTTGGCGGCTGTCGGCCGAGCGACGTCGCTGCCGGTGACGAGCTTCAGGAAGCTGATCAGGCCCATCGCTGAGCCGGCGATGCCGAGCAGTGCCAGGACCGAGGCGCCGTGCATTGCATGCGCTTTCAGCTTGGGTTGCATCGCCAGCACTCCGAACAGCTCGAACAGTGTGCCGAACGCGAGCGGGATGAGGGCGGTGACGCTTTTCGTGTCGCTGAGCACGTAGCCCATGATGCCGAGTGCCGAGAGCAGGGTGCCGACGACGATGGTGACGATGGGCATGCGTGTGGGCTGGAAGCGGGTGGGCAGGGCGGGTCGCCTTGAGTGGCGCACTCGGTAAATTCTACTCGGTCATCGTCGTTCCCTCACCCTGCACCGTCCGCCCCATGACACTCGACGAGTACCAGCAGTTCGCCTCCCGCACGATCGGGACTCGCACGCACACTGACCAGCTGTCGAACATGGCGCTGGGTCTGGCGGGGGAGGCGGGGGAGACGGCGGACATGTTGAAGAAGCACCTGTTTCACGGGAAGCCGCTCGATGTGGACGAGGTGATCAAGGAGCTGGGTGATGTGCTGTGGTATGTGGCGGGGATGGCGACCGCGATCGGGGCGTCACTGGATGATGTGGCGCAGCGCAACGTGGATAAGCTTCGGAGGCGATACCCCGATGGATTTTCGGCCGAAGCAAGCGCCGCGCGCGCCGACGTCCTTGCGTAGCGTACCGACTGTCTGCTGCGTTGCCGTCGCATTACTGACATTATCGTGTCGGAGCGGGAGGGCGATTGAATCCGGTGTTGTCGCAGTGCCGAAGCGCCCGGCACCGTCGCAGACCGGCGCGACCGCGGATGCCTGGCTTTTCGACTCGGCCAAGGGTATCGTCACGGTCGACGACATCGCCAGGCTGCGCGAGCGCGGATTGATCGTGCCGGTGCTGGGGCGGTATCCCGCTGATGTGGCCGACACCTTCCGGGCGGGGCGGAGTGGCGGGTGGCAGCACAATGCGGCGGACATCATGGCGCCGCGCGGCACACTGGTCGTCAGCGCCGACGACGGTGTGATCCGACGGCTGTCCACCAATGCATTGGGCGGCATCACCATCTACGCCACCGATCCGGACGAGCGGTTTGCCTACTACTACGCGCACCTCGACGGCTACGCCCCGGAGCTGCGGGTGGAGCAGCGCGTGCGGCGGGGGGAGGTACTTGGATACGTTGGCACGACAGGGAATGCGTCGCCGGATGCGCCGCATCTCCATTTCCAGATCATGCGGCTGCTGGACCGGGATCGGTTGTGGGACGGCATCCCGATTGATCCGCGGCCGTTTCTCCAGCTCCCGGGAGCGTTGCGATGAGCATGAC
>JBBRGR010000383.1:0-2880 GCA_038223815.1 Gemmatimonadales bacterium | reverse complement strand
GACCTCCTCGATGCTCGGCTGACTGGCTGCGGTCACTGAGACCGAGTCGCCGTCACAACTCAAGCCCTCCGATGTCCAGAGGATGTGAACCTCGTCTACCCCACTCGCCGTTGCCACATCACCCTCCTGTCGCCGTCCCGGTCGCCTTTGCCATCGGCCGGTGCCCTCGCGGGCCGGCCGCAATGCAGGCAAAGCGACCCACATTTTCGGTCTCTATCTCCAGTGAGTCGACGAGCAGCTCGTCGCCCCCGCTCAGAGTCACGTCCAGCGCGCCGCACTTCCCGCAGTGCGCTGGGAACTGCTCCAACTGCGTCTCCGCCCCGCACCCATGGCACTGGGCGATCGCCGGCACCGCCTCGATCCTGAGGACCGCCCCTTCGATGGCGGTGTCCTTGGTGATCAACTCGAATGCGAATTCGAGCGCGTCGGGCACCACCTGCCGCAGATGCCCCACCTTCACATCCACGCCGGTGACCTTGCGGCCAGCGGCGTTCCTCTCCACGATCTCGACGATTGCGCTCGCGATCGACAGCTCGTGCATCAGCAGATCCTCGGAAGGGGGTCGCCTACGAGCTGGTCCATCACCCGCTTGCCACCGAACGCGGTCTCGACGAGCACCATGCCGGGCGGATCGGTCCGCACCTCGCCGATCTCGGCAGCCTGCTCGCAGCCGGGCACCGATCGCAGCGCCGCGAGGGCCTCGACCGCGCCCTCCGGTGCTACGAACGAGACGAACTTGCCCTCGTTCGCGACGTACATCGGATCGATGCCAAGGATCTCGGCCGCGCCCGACACGGCGGGGTGGACGGGCACGGCCGCCTCGCGCGCAATCATCGCCACCGATGACGCGCGCGCCAGCTCGTTGAGCACCGACGCGACGCCGCCGCGGGTCGCGTCGCGCATGCAGTGAATGTGCTCGCCCGCCGCGTCGAGCAGGGCGTCCACGGCGGGCCACAGCGAACAGGTGTCGGAGACGATGTCGGCCTCGAGGTCGAACTCACCGCGCGCGAGCATGATCGCGGTGCCGTGCTCGCCGATCGAGCCCGACAGGAGGATCCGATCGCCGGGACGGAGGGCGCTCGGCGACAGCTGGGCGCGCGGGTCGACCTGGCCGATCCCGGCGGTGCAGATGTACATCTGGTCCGCGTGACCGCGCTCCACGACCTTGGTGTCGCCACTCACGATCTCGACTCCGGCCGCGGCGGCGGCGGTCGCGATCGCTTCCACCTCCGCGCGCAGCACTTCGGAGTCGAGTCCCTCCTCCAGAATCAGCGACAGCGTGAGAGCCAGCGGTCGCGCGCCCGCCACGGCCAGGTCGTTCACGGTGCCGTTTACGGCGAGGTCGCCGATCGACCCGCCGGGGAAACGGATCGGCTTGACGACAAAGCTGTCGGTGGTCACGGCGACGCCGGTCTCACCGATCTGCAGGATCCCGGCGTCGCCCATGGCCTCACCTGCCGGTGAGCGGAAACTAGGTACGAGCAGGCCTTCGATCAGCGTCTGCGTGGCCTTGCCACCGGCGCCATGGGCCATCGTGATGTGGGCGTCGCGGAACTTCGGCCGCTTGGCGCGCGTGGTTTCGATGATCCCGAGGATCCTGGACTCGCGCCGCTCGCGGTCGCGGTCGGCTGCGCCCGGCGCTCCCGTGATCGCCTCGACTCCGCTCCCGCTCCCGCGCGAGGGTGGCATGGTCAAACCACCTCCCGAACAAGAAGCTCGCGTGAGGTCACGGCCGCGTGCAGGTGTCCCTCCGAGGTCACACAACCTCCCGCTCACGGGCGAATCGTCCGTAGTTGTAGTAGGCAGCGCAGGCGCCCTCGCTCGAGACCATGCACGTGCCGATCGGCCGCTCAGGCGTGCACGCGGTGCCGAACACCTTGCACTCGAACGGCTTGATCACACCTTTCAGCACCTCGCCGCACTGGCAGGCCTTCGGGTCCGCCACACGGATCCCGGGGACGCTCCAGCGCCGTTCGGCGTCGAGGTCCGCGTACGCCTCCGACAGCTTGAGCCCGCTGTGCGAGATGAACCCGAGCCCGCGCCACTCGAAGTGCGGCCGCAGCTCGAACACTTCCGCCATCACCTCGAGCGCGCGCAGGTTGCCCTCATATGGGACCACCCGCTTGTACTGGTTCTCGACCTCGCAGCGCCCCTCCTGGAGCTGCCGCAGGATCATCAGCACGCCCTGGAGGATGTCGAGCGGCTCGAACCCCGACACCACGATCGGCTTGCCGTAGTCGGCCGGGATGAACTCGAACGGGCGGGCGCCCACGACCGTCGAGACGTGCCCCGGGCCGACGAACCCGTCGAGCCGCAGGTCCGGCGAGTCGAGCAGCGCGCGCAGCGGCGGCACGATCGTCACGTGGCTGCACATGCAGCTGAAGTTGGCAACGCGCTCGGCCTTCGCGCGCTTCAGCGTCCGCGCGGTGGAGGGAGCGGTGGTCTCGAAGCCGATCGCGAAGAACACCACCTCGCGGTCCGGGTTCTGCTTCGCGATCCGGAGAGCGTCGAGCGGCGAGTAGACCATCCGGATGTCGGCGCCCTCGGCCTTGGCGTCGAGCAGCGTGCCGGCCGACCCGGGCACGCGCATCATGTCGCCGAAGCAGGTGAAGATCACGCCAGGCTGGTGCGCGAGCGCGATGCCGTCGTCCACGCGCCCCATCGGGATCACGCACACCGGGCAGCCGGGGCCGTGCACCAGCTCGACGTTCGCCGGCAACAGGTCGTCGACGCCGTACTTGTAGATCGAGTGCGTGTGGCCGCATCGTTGTTCGGCCAGCCAATACTTGTCTGCGTAAAAAAGTTGAAAAAGAAAACAAAGACAAGGGCCAGGATAGAGAAAATCCGGAAGAACCAACTCCGGAAGAGTGTCTTTGACTC
>JBBRGR010000382.1:0-2880 GCA_038223815.1 Gemmatimonadales bacterium | reverse complement strand
CCGTCGAAACGAGATGGTAGCGGCCACCGACTCCCAGTTCCGCCCGTTGGTCGAGATCCACATCTCGTCATCGTTGACGGCGTCGAGGATGTAGCGACCGCCGGCCACGAGCCCTCGCACGGAGCCGGTCGTAATCTCGGGGAGCACCACCTGGGTCCAATTGGTGCCATTCGCCGAGTGCCATGTCACGATCCGACGATCGGCGTTCCGCCGGGCGACCACCAATCCCAAAGGTCCATAGAGCCTGGTGGAGTGTTCGGTGGAGAAGTAGGGCGTGACCTGCGTGGCCGGATGGGTGCGTTCCGTCCAGTCGGCGCCATTGGTCGCATGCCACAGGCGGAAGTCTTCGTTGTAGGTCCCGACCGCAAAGAAGCCGAGCGGACTCCCGACGACTTCATGAATCCGCTGATACGGGTCGGTGACCGGTCCCTTGTCTTCGACGTTGAACATCTGCCCCGCGTCGGTCGGGCCGGTGGCGAAGGTCAGGAAACTCTGATCACCGGTGGAAAAGGGAAGCCACCACTGCGCTCCGCCGGCGATGATGGCGCGGTCGCCCCACCCCGCCCCGCCCGACAGACTCATGAACCGGAAGTTGCGCGCTCCGGGTGGCGGCGTGAACTGATTCAGCCCCGGCGTGGTGGGCCCTTGCGCCGACCAAGTCTGGCCATTGCCGCGCACCGACCACATCTCGACGAAGTGACCGGCGGCGTTGATGGACGCGCCATTCGGCAAGCCGAAGAGCATGGTCGCTACGATCTGGCTCGAGGTGCCGGTGATGGCGAAGCGATCCTCGCCGCAACTGGCGATGGCGCCACAGACCGGGCGCGCGGGGAGGCCGGCGGTGGCGGGGTTGAAGGTGGTCCAGTTGGTGCCATCCGTGGTCGAGCGAATCACCACCGGGTCCGCGCCGGTCACGACCCAGGTACGGCCGAGCGCGACGGTCCATGCCTTGAAGTCGAGGGCCCATGCTTCGACCGGGTGCCCGAGGGCGCCGACCCAGGCTGCGGCCGCGGCAACCACCGAGAGCTGCAGGGTACCCGTCACGCCCCCGCTCGTGGCGGTAATGGTCACGGTGCCGGGGGCCACGCCGAGGACGGTGCCGCTGGCATTCACGCTCGCGACCGCGTTGTTGCTGCTCGTCCAGGTGACGACCTGCCCCGTCATGATGCTGCCGTCCGGTGCCTTCACCACCGCGGCGAGCGCGACCGATTGGTTGGGGGTCACCGGTCCGGCGACTGGGTCGATCACCACACTGCCGACGGGCACTGCGGTAATGGTGATCGTCCGTGCGGCACTGCTTCCGCCACCTGGGCCGGCGTTCACCACGGTGACACTGGCGGTGCCGGTGGTGGCGATGTCCGAAGCGCTGATGGCAACGGTGAGGCGCGTGGCGGAAACCAGCGTGGTGGGACGCGGGCTCCCATTCCAGCGAACGGTGGAGAAGGTGCCGAAGTCGCTGCCATCCACGGTGAGCGTGAAGGCCGCGGCGCCGATGGCGACTGACGCGGGCGTGACCCCGCTGACCACAGGGACCGGATTGTCGTCGGGATCGGGGGTGGTCCCTCCTCCGCCGCCGCCTCCGGCCAGGAGGATCGCGAGCGGGAGCAACCGGAGGGGGAGGCGAAGGCGTGGCATGGCAAACCGCGTCAGGTCAGGGGGTGGGCGAGGAGGTGCGGCAGGGTGGCCCCTCGCGCTACTTTCGCTGCATGCACCCTCGCAACCGCATCGCCATCGCGCTCGCCATCGGCTCGCTCATTCTGCTCTGGCCCGGCCTGGTCGAGCCGGCGCTCACGATTCGCGCCACCGTCGAGATGTTCGGCACCGCACGCGAACTGTCGAACGAGACCCGCAGCGTTCTCGGTGCGGTCAAGAGTCTGCACGACTCGGGCAACGACTTCGTCGCCGGGTTGATCCTCTGCTTCAGCGTAGTGATTCCGCTGACCAAGGCGGCGTTGCTGATTCCGATCTTCACCCTGCGCGACCCGACCCAGCGCACCCGCCTCGCCCGCTGGGTGCAGGCGATCAGCAAGTGGTCGATGGCCGATGTCTTTGCCGTCGGCATGTTGATCGCCCTCCTCGCCGCGAAGGGCACTGCAAACCTCTCGGCCGACGCCGGCCCAGGGTTCTACTTCTTCGCCGCGTACTGCCTGGTGTCGAACGCCGCGTTTCAGGCCCTCACGATCGACGCGGCGAGCAGCACCCAGGCATAGCGCTACGGCTTCTGGATCCTGAATTTTGCCATCGGCTGACCGTCGAGCGAGACGAGTCCATCGAGTGCGCCATCCGCGCCGAGCTTGGCGTCGTGCTCTGCATGCCGCGGCGCAGCAGCCGTGACCCCAGGCGCTGGCATCGGCGCCACCGTGACGCGGAACTGCACCCGTGCGCCGGTCCGCACCACGTTGGAGATGGTGCCGGTGCCCTGCCCCGGAATGCTCGCGGTGCCCGCCAACCCGCTGGCACCCTTCACAAACACGTAGGTCACCGGCGCGACGATGGTGCTGTCACCGAATGGGACGGTCACGTTCCCGGCCCAGGTGCCAACGAGCGCACCCGCGGTGGTGTCGGGCTTGGACGCGGCGGGTTTCTGCGCGGTGAGGGGTGCGGCCATGGCGATGCCGGCGGCAAGCATGCAGGGGAGTGCGATAATGAGGCGGATGGACATGAGGGAGCTCGCGTGGGTGGTGGGAGGCGCCCGGTGGAGAACGTCGGATGAAGAATCATATCCGCGTCGAGCCCGATCGTCAGGCTCCCTTGGCCGAAACACCGACGGGCAACCACCGAAGTGATAGCGCCGTGGTGTTGCTGGCATGCCCCGAGGGCGGTCGGCGCAGGACTATCCTGCTTTCTGCCTCGGCCCCACCCATACCAATCGGAAATGGC
>JBBRGR010000381.1:0-2889 GCA_038223815.1 Gemmatimonadales bacterium | reverse complement strand
AGCCCCTCGGGTACTCGAAGTGGCCACCGTCGACGTCGGCCTGGCGGCCGTTGCCGCCTCCGTCGAAGACGACAGGGTGGAGGTCGACCCAACGGCTCGCCTCGGCGACCAGTTCAACGCGGACGGGACGCCAGTCGGTCTTCACGACGAAGCCGAGAAGTCCGAGGGCTTCGATGGCTGCCCCTTCGTGGTCGGCGTCGACGGCCAGGCCGAGGTCCCGATGGGGGCGCGTCTGGCGCCCAGCGAGCGCATCGACGCCCCAGCCGCCTCCGACCCATGTTCGACAGCGGGCCTGCGCAAGGGCGTCGAGCACGGCAAGCAGGTCTATGACGCCCATTCCCATCGCGATCGGCCGTTCACGGGTCATGGCGGTCAATTACGCGTGTACAGGGGAGAGCAGGGCTTGTCAGCAGGGCTGCTCTGCGCGGAAAAGAAGAGTCCGCGCCTTGGTCGCCTTTGACACGCCACCGCGCGCGCGAAGCGACACTCGGAGGGCGACCCGGGCTAGCCCGTCAATGTCCAGCTTGGGGAGGGTAATACCGCATCATCGGCCCGTCGATCGTGTCGATCTTGCCGTACGCCCGCTCCGTTCTCTTGAGGGCGACCGCGATCATCCGGTCCGGAATCCACTCCCGTTTCTGGTCGTCCGTCAGCACCGTGGAGTCGTGGCTTATCGTTGTGTCTGTGATGAGGGCGAGCTTCTTCACACCTGGGGAAATGTTGATCCAGGCTGCCCGGATCTTGACGTGCGTGGTGCTCACGTGGGGGACGTCTTGCATGACGGCCGTTAGGGCGCGGTGGGTCGATTCGCCGATCGGGTACACGAACGTCTCGAGTTCCGCGAACACCTGCTCCACCTGCGGCTGCAGAACACGAGCAAGGCGCGCCACAGTGTCGATCGTGAACAGGTCGGTATCGCGCGATACGCGATAGCCCTCGGCGGCCAGCGCGGCGAAGCCCGCCTGCGTGAGCGCGTTCTTCTGGTCCTGCGAGAACACCGCGCCGATCGGATGCCCAGCGCCCAGCCCCTTGTTGAACTCCTTCTCGGCAAGGCCTGTGGCGCCGACGACCTCTGAGATCACACGATCTTCCTCGACGTACTTCCGCGCCAGGTTCTCGCGCAACCAGCCGCTCTCCAGTCCGACCAGCGCCGCCGCGAGGCCAAGCCGGAAGCCGGCACGGAAATTCCGCCGTCGGATCGCGTCCTGGGCGTCCGCGTAGGCCCCGGCATACTCGACCATGAGCATGAGCGCGTCGAGGGGGCCAGGGAGCAGCGCCTCCGCGATCGCACCGACACGCGCCGCAGTGCGCACCAGCTTGCCTTCTGTCTTCATGAGCTCACCCTCGGACTTCAGGACCGCCTCGTCTGCCTTCGAGCCGCCGCCCGCGGACACGTCCGTGGTCGCCGCCGTGCCACCGCCGCCCTTCGGGGGCGAGCCGCCACCCGAGCCCTTCCCCGGGGACTTCGCGTCGAACTCGCCTTTGACGATGGTGCCGGACGGTACCGACGTCTTCACGTTGGCCTTGACAACCATGCCCTGGCGGCCCCGACGGACGAGCTTGCCGTCCTCATCGATGACGACCGGGTCCAACTGCAGCAGGCGCCGGCCCTCCCCATAGTCGACCTCGCCCGCCACCGGCGCGATCGTCGTGGTCTCCTCGGCAATCCTCGTACCGAAGGCCTTCTCGACGCGCCTCGGCTCCTTGCGAATCGTCCTGTCGAACGTCCAGAGCTCCGCGTCCTTCGGAACGCCGGCAACGGTCGGGATGTCCTTCATCTGGATCACCGTTTCGGCACCTCGTGCGGGCTTGCCGTGGAATGCTCCGATTGACCTGTCGACACGCTCGGCCTGTGTGAGCGGCGGGTCCACGTGGATCCCGAGGTCCTCCACGAGCAGCTCGTTGGCCTTTCGGTGCATCAAGTCTCTGCCTTGCCCGACAGCCTCCTTGTAGTTGTAGGCCGACATCCTCACGGTCTGCGTCTTGGTCAGCTCTCGCAGCCTCGTAGCGGCGGCCTCGTTGCCGCGATTGATCTGGCCCAGGACATCCGCATCGATATAGATCACCCGCCTGCCGCCCGGCGGCGTGCGCTTCGATGGAGCACGCATGAGCCGACGCTCGGAACCGACGACGTGGGCGACAGCGGCATTGCCCGCCAAGCGCTGGAGCTCGAGCACGCCTTGCACGGCAGCACTGCCGGCTCGGCTCTGTCCGGCGACAGTCACATCGCCGCCAACGCGGCCCGGACGACGGACCCCCCCGTTGCGCGCGCCCGGCATGCGCCGATCCTAACCGCCCGGCCTCGGCCGCTCCCAGCCACTTACCCGTGGGTACCCGCACCTAGCCGGCGAGCGCCGTGTACACGCGCGTGCCGACCTCGTCCGCGTCGCGGCGGCTGCGCTCTCGCACGAGGCGGAGCACCCCAGGCCCACATCTGCTCGCCATCCTTGAGCAGGAAGAAACACAGCAGCACCGCCACGATCAGCCCGGTCAGCACCTCGCCGAGCTGGATCGCGCCGGACCCGAGGCCGCGCGCGAGGGGGCCGCTGCGCGAAGCAGCATCGGTCAAGCACGGCGCGTGTACCGTTGCGGCGTGTCTCAGAGCGCGAGCACGCGATCGCGCGCGACGTCGTTCACCTCGACCTACTCAGTGCTCGGCTGCGGCGAAGTTCTGCGAGGTCGCAGGGCGCGAGACGCCCGCGAGCGATGTCAACAGCGATGTCGAGTCTGAAACCCAGCCAAAGAGCGTCTCGATCACGAGCAGGCTGGCGTCGTGGTTGTCGCGCGGGAACTGGCTGCCGATCGGCTCGGCAGTGCAGTCGCTCAGCAGGAGGCAGCGGTAGTCACGGTAAAAGGCGTCGCGCAGCGTGGACTCAACGCAGACGCTCG
>JBBRGR010000380.1:0-2889 GCA_038223815.1 Gemmatimonadales bacterium | reverse complement strand
ATGATGTGCCGTAGCTGACGGCGAACGGCGAACGGCGAACGGGGCGCGGACGATGGCCGCGCTGGGTGAGGGGTGAGGGGGCAACGGCGCGCCGCGGGGAGGTCCTCGCGGCGCGCCGTTCTGTTGGCTTACGTACTCTCGTCTCCTATCGAAAGGGCTTGGAGAGTACCGTCGTCAAGGTCGAATCGAAGATGATCCCTGCGCCAAATTCACCGGCCGTGATGGTAGAGTCCTCAGCCCAGATGACGGAGCCCACCCGCACCACGAATATCCGCGCAGCGGTTGGCTGACCGAACTCGCGCTCGACCGCTTTACCGACTCGAGCGCAGAGCGCATCGTCCGTCACGTATCGCACGTCGGCTGCTGGAGCCGCCTTGATGCGGAGCGAGTTGCGAGCGACTGCAAATTCAGGCTCCGACACTAAACGCGTGACATAGCCGACAAAGCCGCGCGCGAAGCCCGTCTGGGCATCGGCGCATGCCGACTGCAGGGAGCTCGGCGATTGCGTCGCGAATACCGAGACCGAAAGGAACGCGCTGAGCGTTGCGATTGTCTTGAGCATGGTAGTCAGACCCCGCTTGAAGGAAGTGCGCAACCGTTTGGAACGCGAACCCATTGATTCGGGTTGTTGGACCGTGCGACACGATCCAATCCTGGATCGAGCCGATACAGACGATTGGGGTCGATGGTGTACATCCGTATCCCGCTGGCATCGACGGTGGCCCAGTCTTCCGGTGAGCCGCCACCGGTGGCACCCGTCGTGATGATCCCTGTCTTGCCGGAGAGACGACAGGTCACCACGGCAAAGTCCGCATTCGGATGTGTATGCCATTTCGCGATCACTTCCCCTGGCAGCCCAGTCGCGGGGAGCATCGTGAATCGGCAGTTGTCCGTCCCGGCAGGATCCATCACGCCCCGTTGAAAGTACAGCCGACCAGTCCATGGATCGCGGAGAATCCGCCCGGCGATCTCGGTGCTGGTGGCGACTGATTCCCGCAGGACCGTGTTGAGGGAATCCTGGATCCACCGATGCTCGAGCACCCGGTAGTGCTCATCTCGACTTGAGGGGCAGGAATCGGGCTTCGACGTTGGCCCCTGCGGGATCGTCTCAGTGCCGGGGCCTCCATCCGACCCGCCCCCGGGCGCCACGTAGCGAAAGATCGCCATCCAATCACAATACCCTGGCTTGGCCTCGACCAGCACGTAGACTTCGAAGTCGCCATCGGCGTTGATCCGCTCGCCGTATTCCGGGGGCGCAGCCGAATGCCAAATGCACTCCATATGGTCGTAGGCATAGTACCCCGATCCACCGCCGCCGTCACCCGCCACGGACTGCACGGAGGCCCAGCGCGGGTTGGCCAGCACCAGCTGCCGAACCTCCCGGGCGGCGGCCCGAATCCGCACGGACGGGACACCGCGACACTGAAACGCCTGAATTCGAGGTGGGGCGAGTCGTACCGCGATGGTCGAGGAATCGGCGGGGCCCATGAGTGGCCGGCAACCGATCTTGGCCATGAGCCCTGATGCGGTGACGCCGAGGGCGGCTTCGTCCTGCACGCCGAGGGCGCGGTAGCCGACGTCATCGGCGGGGACGCTGGTGGGGAGGGTGTCAGGGCCGCAGGCGGCAAGCCAGGTGGTCAGGATCGCCACGGCGGTTACACGGGTGGGTCTCGCACGGGAATGCATCGGCGCCTCGAGGACTCGGGTGAACTGCATCACGCGAGTGTCGAGGCTACCAGCCGACCATCAACCAAACTTCAACAGGTCAACAACGACAAACGGTACCCATGAGGTACCGTTCAGCGTTCAGCGTTCACCGCCCCGTACTCCCGAAGCCCCCTGCCCCGCGACCACTCGGCGGCAACTCCGCCACCTCACGGAAGATCACCGGCTCAACCCGCTGCACCAGCGCCTGCGCAATCCGGTCACCGCGCGCAATCACGAACGGCGCGTCGCCGAGGTTGATCAGGATCACCTGCAGCTCACCCCGATAGTCAGAATCGATCGTGGCCGGTGTGTTGGGGAGTGTGATGCCATGCTTGAGCGCGAGCCCCGAGCGCGGCCGCAGCTGCAGTTCGTAGCCCTCGGGCACTGCCACCGACAGGCCGGTCGGCACCAACCCGCGTGCCCCCGCGGCGATGGTCACATCGACCGCGGAGACGATGTCCATCCCCGCGGCGCCCGCCGTCGCTCGGCCCGGGAGCGGCAACCCCTCGCCGTGCGGGAGGCGCACGACGAGGAGTTCGACATATTCCGCAGGACTAGAGGACAGAATCCACGTCCGTGCACTCGAGGCCAAAGGCTTCGGCAACGCCGGCATAGACGATCTTGCCGTCGACCACATTGAGCCCGAGCTTGAGCGCGCTGTCCTGGCGGCAGGCATCCTTCCAGCCGAGGTTGGCGAGCTTGATCGCATACGGGAGCGTCGCGTTGGTGAGCGCCAACGTGGACGTGCGCGGCACCGCGCCCGGCATGTTCGCCACGGCGTAGTGGAGCACGCCCTCGACGAAGTAGGTCGGATTCTCGTGCGTGGTCGGCTTGATGGTCTCGACGCAACCACCTTGGTCGACCGCGACGTCGACGATCACGCAGCCATCCGGGATTCCCTTGAGGTCTTCCTTGGTGATCAGGTGCGGCGCCTTCTTCCCAGGAATGAGGACCGCGCCGATGATCAGGTCGGCGTCCTTCACGGCATCGAGAATGTTGTGACGGTTCGAGAAGACGGTGTCGACGTTCGCCGGCAGCACATCATCGAGGTAGCGGAGCCGATCGAGCGACGTGTCGAGCAGCGTTACGTCTGCACCCAGGCCCGCCGCCATCTTGGCGGCATTGATGCCGACCACGCCACCGCCGATGATGACGACCTTCGCCGGCTTCACCCCGGGGACA
>JBBRGR010000379.1:0-2891 GCA_038223815.1 Gemmatimonadales bacterium | reverse complement strand
AAACGCTTGCAGAGGGCGAGCCCGAGACCGGTCCCCTGCGCGGCGCGCGACGCCGACGTGTCGACCTGCGAAAATTCCTGGAAGAGCTTCCCCATGTCCTCGGCGCGGATCCCGACGCCGGAGTCGGAAACCGAGATCCAGACCACGTCACGCGTTGCCAGCTTCACCCGATCCATCGCGCCTGCGCCCGCTGCGGCCGGCATCGGGGCCACGGTGCGCACCGCCGAGACCGTGATCCGCCCCGCATCCCCGGTGAACTTGGAGGCGTTCGAGAGGAGATTGAAGAGAATCTGCCGGATGCGCACGCCATCGGCGAGCACCTCGAGCGGTGACCCTTCCGGCATCTCGACCACGCACTCCTGATTCTTGGCGCTTCGGAGCGACGCGGTGTCGGTGATGGCGCCGTTGATGGCGTCGCGCACATCCGTGCTGGTGAGGGAGAGCTCCATCCGGCCGGCTTCGATCTTCGACAGATCGAGCACGTCGTTGATCAACCCGAGCAGGTGGCGGCCGATCCGGAGAATCGCCTCGAGGAATTCATTCTGCTGTTCCTCGAGCGGGCCGAGGCCCTCGGAAAGCAGCAGATCGGAGAAGCCGATGATCGCATTGAGCGGCGTGCGCAGCTCGTGCGACATGTTGGCGAGGAACTCGCTCTTCAGCTGGGTGGCCCGCTGCAGCTCCTTGTTCTTCGCGGCCAGCATCCGCTCGTTGCGGCGGAGTTCCTAGAGCACCGTGGTGCGGTCGAGGCCGAGGACGACCTGATCACCCAGCGTCTGCAGCAGTTGGCGATCATGATCCTCGAACGAGCGCCCGTCCTTGCGATTGTAGGCGCAGACCGCCCCCACAACGAGCCCAGCGGAGCGGAGCGGGACCATGGCGGCCGACACGAGCCGACCCGAGAGCTGCTCGTGCGGATGATTGCGCGGATCGTGCTCCATGTCGTCCACCAGGAGCGCGGTATCCTCCGCGATGACGTGGCCGACCAGGGAGTGCTCCATGGGTACCAGCGCGCCGACCGCCGGCAGGAGCGGCCCCGAGCCTGCCACCACTTTGACGAACCGCCCTTCCTCCACCACCAGCATGATGGCGCCGCCCTCGGCGCCGAGCAGGTCGGCGGCGGCCTGCGCCACTTGCCGGTTCAGCGTCGCGAGGTCGTTGCCGGCGAGGAGCGCCGCCCCCAGATCGCGGAGTCGCTCCAGTTCGCCATTCCGACGGGCCGCCGCCGCCAGTGCCCGCGAGAGCGACTGCTTCTGGCTCTCGGCGATCGCGCGGCCGCGCCGCATGGTGACCAGCGCCACGGACGAGGAAAGGGCCGCCATGAGCATCCCGGCATCGCGATAGCCGCTCCAGAGGAACGCCACCGAGAGCCAGCCAGTGATGAGCGAGGTGAACACCAGCGGCCCGGTGGTCAGGAGGCGCTGGTGCCACGGTCGGTTCGCGGCTGGCGGCGGGGGCGCGGCGGGACTCACGCCGCCTCGGTGCCGCTGGTGGTGGTGGCGCTGAGAATCTGATGAAAGACCGTGGTCCCTTCGGCGAGCATGGCTCGGAGGTACGGCTCGCACATGCCGCACTGGTCGCCACAGCCGGTGGCATCCTGCAGCTGCGCGAGATCCCATCCGTGGGTGCGCGCCACCGGTAACAGGTGGGCAAAGAGCACCCGCTGGCAGACGCACCGATCAATCCGGATCGCCGGCGTCCAACTCACGATCTGACCGGTCCAGCGCCAGGGGTGGTGCCGGCCGCGAAGGCAACTGCAATGATGGGCATCCGACAAATCTACGGAGGTGCGGAGCGGGACGCGAGGCGTCCCGGCCCCTCGGGCGGCTACACCTTGTGGTAGATCACCCGCCCGGCCCGCTCGCCGTCCTCGGCCTGATAGAGCTCGAAATCGGCGAAAAAGCGCGGGGCCTCGCCCCGGAGGGTCTCAAGGACCCGCACGGCCAGGCGGCGGATCTCCCGCTCGGCCCCCTCGCCCAGCCGGAGTTCCAGCATGGTCCGCCACGCCCGGACGTTCCCGCTGACGACGATCTTGGTCTCGGTCCCGTTGGGGAGCACCGAACGCGCCGCCTCCCGTGCCATCTTCCGGCGGTGGACCCGGTCCTCCACCCAGGCGTAGCGCTCCATGAGGCGCTCCACCGCCGCCACGTAGCTCGCCTGAGCGGTCGCCATCTGCTCACTCCAGGCCTGCTCGAGGGTCTCGTCGCCCTGAATGGCCGGCGGCATCACGAACGCGGCAGTGGATTCGTCGACGTACCGTTGCGAGAGCTGGGAGTACCCGAAGCCGGCCCGGTGCCGCACCAATTCGTGCGTCAGCGACCGCGACACCCCCTCGATCAGCAGCACATACACGGCGTGCTCGAAGACCGATCCGTGCCCCTGCCGCAGGATATTGCCGAGATACTCGGCAGTGCTCCGGCCGGCGGGATTGTGCTGGCTCATGTAGCAGAGCCGCCCCGCGAACTCGGCGATCTTCTCGCCATCGGTCCCTTCGTCCTTCCACTGGACCGGCAGGTGCGCCGGCTCCACGTACTGTGGACGGCCGATCAGGGTCACGACGGGGTCACGATAAATGGTCAGCATGGAAGTCTGTGGGTGGACGGTGAAGAACAGTTTCGAGGACCGAGAACGGGGGACCGAGGAATCTACTACCGGTCCGCGGTCGACGGTCATCGGTCCTGCCACCGGCTCTCCCCCCACCGGGCCTCGCGCTCGATGCCGCGGAGCGCCTCGGCGACGCCATCGGGAAGCTCGGTGGCATCAGCACCGACCTTGAGCCGTGCGAAGGGATCGTCCCCGTCGGGGAGGATCACCCCTGGGTTATAGCGCGCCTCGGGATCGAAGGCTGCCTTGATCGCGCGGAAGCACTCGAGTGCCTCGGGCCCAAGGAAGCG
>JBBRGR010000378.1:0-2905 GCA_038223815.1 Gemmatimonadales bacterium | reverse complement strand
CGGAGAGGTCGATGTGCTGGAAGCCCGCCCCGCCGCCGAAGCCGCCGTTGCCCCCTGGAGGTTGGCCGGTGCGATCGTAGTAGGCGCGTTTGTCCGGATCCGAGAGGATCTGGTACGCCTCCGAGATCTCCTTGAACTTCGCCCCGGCATCCGGCGCCGAGTTGCGGTCCGGATGGTATTCCATCGCCTGCTTGCGATAGCCCTTCTTGATCTCGTCATCAGTCGCGCCGCGTGCGATGCCGAGCATGGTGTACAGATCGCTCACTGCAAGAGTCCCTCGACCAGTCGTCCGGTATGTTCGACGAGGCCGATGATTTTGTCGTAAGGCATCCGCGTCGGGCCAAGCACGCCGATGACGCCGGTCGCGCCGCCGCGCCGGTAGGTGGAGGTGACGAGCGTGAAGCCGGCCAGGCCGGGTTCGCCATGCTCACCACCGATGGTAACCGTCATGCCCTCCTGCTTCCGCTGCGCGAGGGCCGCCTGCAGCACGTCCCGACGATCCGTGAGCGACAGCAACGACCGCATCCGCTCACTGGTTGCGAACTCCGGTTGGTCCACCAGCACGGAGGCGCTCCCGAGCACCACGGTGTCGCCGGCATCCTGCGGATCGAAGAGGCCTTCCCCCTCGGCGAGGATAATATCAAGTACTTCGGCAACCTCGGGCGACGCGCTCGCGTCCCGGAGGCGGTCGGCCAGCGTCGCGCGCACGGCACGCAGGGTCAGACCGCCGAGGCGATCATTCAGCAGGGTCTGCACCTCGTCGAGATGGTCCCGTGACAGGGCGCCCGGGATGCGGACGTAGATGGTGCGGATCGTCCCGCTCCGCAGATTGAGCACCATCAACAACCGCTCGGCGGACACCGCCACCAGATCCACGCGCTCAAGAATGATCTCGTCCAGGGCCGGCCCCACCGCGACCCCAAGTTCCTGTGTCAGAATCCCCAGCACCTGGGCCGCCCGTTGAAGCAGTTCCTCGCTGGCGTTGGCGGCGACCAGTTCGACCTCGAGCTGTTCGCGCATCTGCGCATCGGGGGGGGTCCCGCGCACCATGCGGTCGACATACACCCGGTAGGCGGCGTCGGTCGGAATCCGACCGGCGGATGTGTGCGGATGATAGAGGTACCCCTTCGCCTCAAGATCGGCCATCGTGCTCCGGATCGAGGCGGGGGAGATCCCCAGCATGAACCGGCGCGCAACCGTCTGGCTTCCGGCCGGTTCGGCGGTCGCGATGTACGTCTCAATGACCGCTTCGAGCACTCGGCGCTCGCGGTCCGTCAGGGATTCTGGGTCGGCCATCGTTGAAAGCTAGGAATCCGAGATCGCTGAGACCAGCGCATCGAGCCGAAGCCATCCCTCGGCGGTCAACCGGATGCGCCCTTCCTCGACCACGGCCCAGCCGGTCCGGACCCAGTTGGCCCGGGCCCCCTCGGGCACTTCCCACTCGGCCAACCCCTGGGTGGTCCGGAGGCCCAGATAGAGCCGCTCAAGCCTCCGGGCGTCCCCGTCCAGTGCCTCATCCCCAGAAACCAGCGACTCCCCACGCTCGGCCCGACGGGCATACTCCGCCCATTCCCGCACGTTCCAGGAGCGCACCCCATGCACCAGCGAGTGCGCGGAGGGGCCGAGTCCGATGTAGTCCGCCCCGCGCCAGTAGCCGCTGTTGTGGCGGGAGTGGAATCCCGGGCGCGCCACGTTGGACACCTCGTAGTGGTCGAAGCCCTGATTCACCAGGGCGTCATGGACATCGAGGTACTCCGAGGCGTAGCGCTCATCGGGGATCGCGGTGCTTTCCCCGCGCCGCGTCCAGTGGGCAAGAGGGGTGTGCGGCTCGACCGTGAGACCATAGAGGGAGATGTGCGTCGGGTCGAGCTCGAGGGTGAGGTCGAGGTCACGGAGCCAGTCGCGACGGAGCGCCACCGGGAGCCCGAAGATCAAGTCCACGGAAATGTTGGTGAAGCCGACATTCCGGAGGATCGACATCGCGAAGGGGACCTGATCGGCGGTGTGGGTGCGGTGCATCCACTCGAGCACGGCCGGCTCATGACTCTGGAGGCCAAGCGAGATCCGATTCACCCCGGCTTTGCGCCAGGCCTGGGCACGGTCGGGCGTCACGTCGTCGGGGTTGGCCTCCAGCGTGATTTCCACATTCGGCGCCAGAGCGCGGTCGGCCGACAGCATCTGCACGATGCTCCGCAACGTGGCACCGTCCAGTCGGGACGGTGTGCCCCCGCCGAAGTAGAGGGTACTGATCCCCGGCGTCACCTCCCAGGCGGCGAGGCTGCGTCGTGCCCGCCACTCGACCCGGAGCGCGTCCACGAACTCGCGATCGGGGGTTTCCCGTCGCACGGCGATCGCGAAGTCACAATAGGAACAGCGCCGGGCACAGAACGGGACGTGGACATAGACATGCATGCCGGAATTTAACGTCGCCCCGCGATCCCTGCCCCTCAGTGCCGCTCGCGGCGCCGGTAGTGGCCGCCCGGGAGCGCCTGGGCCAATCCACCAATCTCCAGTCCCAGCAGCGTGGCCAGCAATTCACCGATCGGCAATCCGATGGCGAGCGCGAGTTCGTCGAGGTGTCGGCCCGCCTCGCTGAGTGCCGCGAAGACGCGGGCCTCGGTCGGGGAGAGCGTGCAGGGTGGTGGCGGAGGCGGACCCTCGGTCGACGGCGCGGCCGAGGTCCCGAAGTATGCAAGCAGCTCCGCGACGTCCAGCAGCGGGGTCGCGCCATCTCGGAGCAGGCGATTGGTCCCGCGCGACGTGGGCGCCGTGATCGGCCCGGGCACCACGAACACATCGCGCCCCTGCTCGAGGGCCGCCGTGCAGGTCAGCAGCGTCCCGGAACCCTCCGCCGCTTCAACGATCACTGTCGCGCGGGCGAGACCACTGATCAGGCGATTGCGGC
>JBBRGR010000377.1:0-2910 GCA_038223815.1 Gemmatimonadales bacterium | reverse complement strand
TTCGAGCGTGCCCGTCCAGTTCGGGCGGGCGAACTCCGCGGTGATGCCGCCGTTGACAGTCTCGACCGTCATCCGTCGACCGCCATCGCCGATCTTGCCCGTGAATGATTTCGGTCCCCACTTGCCGCGGACCGTGACCGGGAAGTCGCTGTCGATCCCGCCGGTGACAACGTCTCCGCTGATGTCGGCATTGAAGTCCGCGGGGAAGGTGAGATGTACGCCGCCGTTCACCGACGAAATTTCGAGCGTGCCCGTCCAGTTCGGGCGGGCGAACTCCGCGGTGATGCCGCCGTTGACGGTCTCGAGGCGCCGCGCCGAGTTGCCGCTGAAGCGGATGCTGCCGTTCACCGTCTCGAGTGACGCCTCGGCCGTCAGCCCCGTTGCGGTGATGCCACCATTCACGTTCTCGGCGTCGACAAGGACGCCGGCCGGGACACGCACCTCGTAGCGCATCTCGACCTCGTGATTGCCGTCGCGCCGGGAGTCGAGCGAGTTCTGCCCCTTGCAGGTGGTCCGGTGCGGGTCGCGATTCGTGTAGATGGTGCAGACGCGCACCACGCCCCCGTCTTCTTCCATGATCGCCTTGACGAACGATCCATCGCCGCGCCGCACGCGCTTCGTCACGACGATCTCGGCGGTGCGGCCGGTGCCCTGCGTGATAATCATCGGACCGTTGATGTTCTCAAGCGCCAAGGTGCCGCCAGCGGCGATCGACGGGGTGAAACGGGTTTCCTGAGCCGCCAGGGGGGCGGCAGCCAGGATAAGGATGGCGAGGAGGGTGCGGCGCATGGTGGTGCTCCATGGAGAGGGTCAGGTATTGTTGATCTCTGAGACGGGGGGCGCCGAGAAAGGGTTGCAGGGGTGGCCGTGGCGCCTGCGATCCCTCGCCCACACGGTTGGAATGGATGTCCACCCCGCACACGTTGCCTCTCCCCGGAGCCCGCATGCTCGACCGTCGCGCCTTCCTTGGTCTCGCCTCCACATTGGGGCTGCCGGTCGTGCTGGCGGACCAGCTCTGGGCCGAGCATGTACCGCAGGGCGCCACGCCGGAGGAGGCCGAGGCGGCGCTCCGGGCGCTGACCGTGGAGCAATTGGCTGCCGCCGAAGCGGTGCTTGGGCTCACGTTCACGGCCCCGGAACGCGCGATGATGCTCCCGACCGTGGAGGCCGCCCTCACGGCGCTGGCGAAGCTTCAGCAGGTCGCGATCACCAACCGCGTCGTCCCGGCGCTTCACTTCGATCCGACCCCGCTGGGCACCATCCCCAAGCCGCAACCAATCACCGCCCGCGAGCCGCTTCGACGGCCCAACCCACTCGTCCACCCCGCGGCCGAAGCGGACTGGGCCTTCGCGTCTGCCGAGCAAGTGGGCCGCCTCGTGCGTCAGCGGCAGGTCACCTCGCGACAGCTGGTCGAGCGCGCACTCGCACGTTTCGAGCAGCACGACCCGACGCTCAAGTGTGTCGTGAACCTGACCCGCGATCGTGCGCTCACGCAGGCCGACCAGCTCGACGCCGAGGCCAGGCGTGGCGTCTTCCGTGGGCCGCTGCACGGCGTCCCGTACGCCGCGAAGGATCTCTTCGCGGTGCCTGGGTATCCGACCACGTGGGGTTCGCCGCTCTTCACGGATCAGCGACTTGACGAGACCGCGGCGGTCGTCGAGCGCCTCGACGCCGCCGGGGCAGTCCTCGTTGCCAAGACCTCGCTCGGCGAATTCGCGCAGGGCGATGTCTGGTTTGGCGGGACCACCAAGAACCCCTGGAACACCGAGCAGGGGTCGAGCGGCTCGTCGGCGGGCTCGGCGAGCGCGGTCGCCGCGGGGCTCGTCCCGTTTGCGATCGGGACGGAAACCCTCGGTTCGATCATTTCGCCCTGCACACGATGCGGTGTGAGTGGATTGCGGCCTACTTTCGGGCGCATCTCCCGGCACGGGGCGATGGCCCTCTCGTGGACGATGGACAAGGTCGGGCCGATTGCGCGGCACGCAGTCGATCTGGCGCTCGTCTTCGAGGCGCTGCACGGCGCCGACCCGCGCGATCCCTCCACGCGCAGCATGCCGTTCCGCTACGAGCCCGATCGTCCGTTGACGTCGGTTCGGATTGGTGTGCACCCCAGTCTGTCCGCACCCGCGGCCACCGCTGCGGCACCGCAGCGGGCGGCCTACGAGGCGCAGCGTCCCGTCCTGGATGCCCTGGTGAAGGCCGGTGCGACGCTCCGGCCGATCGAATGGCCGGAGGAGCTCCCGACCGATGCGATGCGGACGATCCTCACCGTGGAAGCAGCGGCCGCCTTCGAGGATGTGACACGGAGCAATCGCGATGATCAGATGGTGCAGCAGACGCGCGGTGCCTGGCCGAACAGCTTCCGCGCCGCCCACCTGATCTCGGCGGTGCAGTACGTCCAGGCCAATCGCGCCCGGACGCTGCTGATGCAGCAGCTGGACACGCTCTACGCGACGGTGGATGTGGTCATTGCGCCGACGAACGCGGGGTCGGTGCTCACGGCCACGAATCTGACGGGGCATCCGACGGTGGTAGTGCCGAGCGGATTTTCGGAGCAGGGAGCGCCGCGCGCGATCACTTTCGTGGCGGCACTCTGGCGGGAAGACCTTGCGCTCCGCCTAGCCGCAGTCTGGCAGCGATCGAGTGACATCCACCTGCGCCGCCCGCCGCGGTTCGCCTGAAGTTCATTTCGCAGCGCGCACCCGAATCGAGCCATTGAACGATTCGACGCTGATGCGCGCGTCGCCGGCACCATAGACGACCGTGAACTCGCGCTCATCCATGGCGGATGGCGTCGACGGCCGAGGCGCGTTTCGCCCTGCGCCGCCCCCCGCAGTCATGCCGGCGCGCCCACCCGCGACCGTCGGCCGGTTCCCGCCCGACAGTGCCCCCTGAATCTCGGTCTCGAAC
>JBBRGR010000376.1:0-2921 GCA_038223815.1 Gemmatimonadales bacterium | reverse complement strand
GATCACGGCCGTCGGCGTCGGCAACGGGGGTGACTGAGACGTAGACGTTGTTGCGGATCTGCTCGATCACCGGCGACGTCTCGGTCGCGAGCCGGTACACCAACTCCATCAGCATTTCGGAGGGGCCGGTTTCGCCGCTGTGCAGGCCACCCATCAGGTGGTAGTGCGGCTTGGTGGCCTGGATCAGTTCGCGGATCTGCGCGTCGCTCTGGCCGCGCGGGTCGGCGATCTTCTTGAGCTGGTCTCGATTCTGCTGCAGTTGTGCCATGTTGGCGTCGGACGATACCCAGACCACCACCAGCTCACGCCCCTCGTCGGAGCGGCCGATGGTCTCCACCCGGACGCGCGGCGTCGCGGCCGCGAGGGCCCGGTAGTACTTCAGCTGGTCGGCGTAGTACGTGAGCGTCCGCGGCTGCCCGATGTAGTACCCGAGCACGTCCTTGGGGGTCGGGATCCCGGGGACCAGTGGGAGGTGGTCCACCAGGGGGGAGCCGAACGTCGGCTTCCCGGTCCATTGCGTGTAGAGGCGGGCGAACGCGGTGTCCTGCGCCTGGGCGGGGTCGCGAGTGCCGACAGCGGCTTGGGCTCCAAGGGGGGCCAGGCCAGCCAGCAGGACAGCAAGTGCGAGGGCAGACGTCGAGACGCGGGGCAGGGGCATCACGGGGCTCCGGGGCCTTCAAGAGGATCGGTGGTAGCGCTGGGTGGGAACCCCAGAAATCTACTCCACGACCCGCCGTTCTTCACGCCCCGACGGTGATCACCCCAGCGGCGGACGGCCCTTGGTCGCCGCCACCCGTTGCGGCAGTCCGAACAAGCGAATGAATCCCGCCGCATCCGACTGCTGATAGACGGTGTCTTCCCCGAACGTCACCGTCGCCTCGTCGTAGAGCGAGTGCGGACTGGTGCGCCCGACTACCCGACATGACCCCTTGTAGAGCCGCATGGTCACGTTGCCTGTGACCCGCGTCTGCGTCACGCCCACGAAGGCATCGTAGGCATCGCGCTCGGTGGTCCACCAGCGGCCCTCGTACACCAGCGCGGCGTACCGCGGGGCAATGAGGTCCTTGGCGTCGAGCGTGCGGCGGTCGAGCACCAACTGCTCCAATTCGGAATGCGCGGCGTAGAGAATCGTGCCGCCTGGCGTCTCATACACGCCGCGCGACTTCATCCCGACCAGTCGATCCTCGACGATGTCGGCGCGACCGACACCGTGGCGACCGCCGATGGTATTGAGTCGCTCGAGCAGGGCGACTGCGCCAAGCCGCTCGCCGTTGACCGACGTCGGAGTGCCGGCCTCGAATCCGATCACCACCTCTTCCGCTGTGTCGGGGGCTTCATTGGGATCCACGGTGAGCATGAACATCGACTCGACCGGCGCCGAAGCGGGGTCTTCGAGGTTGCCACCCTCGTGGGAGATGTGCCAGAGGTTCCGATCGCGCGAGAAGAGCTTCTCCTTCGTGGCCGTCACCGGCACTCCGTGCTCGGCGGCATAGCGAAGCGCATCCTCTCGCGAGCGGATGTTCCAGACCCGCCACGGCGCGATCACCTCGAGTTCCGGTGCAAAGGCCATGTAGGTCAGCTCGAAGCGGACCTGGTCATTCCCCTTGCCGGTGCAGCCATGGGCGAGGGCGTCCGCGCCGACCTCACGGGCGACATCCACCTGCGCCTTGGCGATCAGTGGGCGAGCGATCGCGGTGCCCAGCAGGTAGGTCCGGTTGTAGATCGCCCCCGCCCGGAGGGTGGGGAAGGCGAAGTCACGGACGAACTCCTCGCGCAGGTCGAGGATGTGGCAGGCGTCCGCACCCGAGGCAATCGCCTTGTCGTGCACGCCAGCCAGTTCCTCTCCCTGACCGATATCGGCGGCCACGCAGATCACGCGTGCGCCTGGGTATTGCTCCCGGAGCCACGGGACGATGATCGAGGTGTCGAGACCGCCGGAATAGGCGAGGGCGATGGTGCGAGGCATGGTATCCGCCGGGAACAGGGTCTGGGTGCGCGGGACGGGCGGGATAATGGGGCGAGTGAGCCGGGGCGGCAAGTTCCCGTCGGCCAGTGAGCGTACGCTCACTTCGTGAGCTGGCGCTGGTGAAGGGTTGACTCGGTGAGTGTCCGCTCACCGGCGAGGCCAAGCTTGCGCCGGACAAGCGGTTGCGCCCTTCGTGCCCCACGGACACTTTACCACAGCAACTTGGCGCATTTCTCGTCCTGAGCAGGCGGTCTCCCCGTGAAATTTCCTTCTTTCGGTTCGTTCCTCCCCGCGAACGAGATCGCTGTCGATCTCGGCACGGCGAACACGCTGATCTATGTGAAGGGCGAAGGGATCGTGCTGAACGAGCCCTCGGTCGTCGCGATCGAGAAGGCGACCGGGCGGGTGAAGGGGATCGGACTCGAAGCGAAGCGGATGCTCGGGCGCACCCCCGAGGGGATCGTCGCGGTGCGTCCGATGCGCGATGGGGTCATCGCCGACTTTGACGTGACCGAGAAGATGCTGCGCTACTTCCTCAAGACGATCATCGACAAGCATTTCTTCCGCGTGAAGCCGAAGGTCATCGTCGCGGTGCCCTCCGGCATCACCGAAGTCGAACGTCGCGCGGTGCGCGACTCGGCTGAGACCGCGGGCGCGAAGCAGGTGCTGATGGTGGCCGAACCGATGGCGGCCGCCATTGGTGTCGGACTGCCGGTCGAGACGCCGACGGGCAACATGGTGATCGACATCGGCGGCGGCACCACGGAGATCGCCGTCATCGCGCTCTCTGGCATCGTCTCCGACACGTCGATCCGCATTGGTGGCGACGAGCTGGATCAGGCGATCGTCATGTTCATGCGCAAGAACTACAACCTGCTCGTCGGGGAACCGACGGCCGAACTGATCAAGATCAAGGTGGGCTCGGCCTTCACGCTCAATGAAGAGCGGGAGATGG
>JBBRGR010000375.1:0-2954 GCA_038223815.1 Gemmatimonadales bacterium | reverse complement strand
ACCCTCGGTGCCCTGCTCACCTTCGCCGTCCTGATCGCCGCCGGGAGTGTCGCGGGGACCGATGTGGCGAGCGGGTTCTATCGGGCCTGGTTCTCGAAGCCGATGGCGCCGTGGTGGTTCTATCTGCAGCGCTGGTTGCTGGGCGGGGTGGCCGTGCTCACGATCCCCTTCCTCATCGGGAGCGGCCTGCACCTCCTCTTCGGGAAGGGAACCGGCGTCACCGCGGAACTGGTCGGCGTCGTGGCCCTCGGCTACCTGCTCATCGGGGGCACGCTGCTGCTTGCCTCCGTCTTCACGGCGCGGGATTGGTTGGTGACCTTCCTCCTCACCTTCACGCAGGCGCGTCTCCACGATGTCCTGGGGATGATGAAGGCGGCCCGCACCGCGCCCCCGCGCCTCCTCGAACTCGTGGATCGCGGGCTGCCGCCGTACCATCTCATCACGCCGACGAAGGGATTGCCGGTCGACGGCGAGCTCTGGCACATCATCGGCTACGGCACGGCCCTGGTGGCCGTGGCACTGGTGCTCTTCGTGATGCGCCCGTTGGGGAGTGGCGGGCGCGCGTGAGGGCACGTCCCACGGACGGCCTCCATCGCCTCCGCTTGCCGAACGGGGTGACGCTGCTGGTGCAGCAGCGCACGGCGGCTCCCGCGGCGGCGCTCGTCACCCACGTGCGCGCCGGCTTCCTCGATGAGCCCGACGAGGTCCAGGGGATCTCGCACGTGCTCGAACACATGCTCTTCAAGGGGACGCCAACCCTCGGGCCTGGGGAACTGGCACAGCGCACCAAGGCGCTCGGCGGCTCCCTCAACGCCTACACCTCCTATGATCGCACGGTGTACTACGCCTCGGTGCCGGCCCGCCATGCCGTCGAGGCGATGACGCTGCAGGCCGATCAGGTCCGCAATCCGCTCTTCGACGCGGACGAACTCCGTCGCGAGCTCGGCGTGATCATCCAGGAGGCGAAGCGGAAGCTCGACACCCCGGGCGCGGTCACCGGCGAGACACTGCATGAGCTGCTCTACGATCAGCATCGCATCCGCCGCTGGCGTATCGGTCACGAGCCGGTCCTCGAGGGCTTCACCCGCGATCAGGTCGCGGACTACCATCGCTCCCGCTACATCCCCTCGCGCACGATCGTCGCCCTCGTCGGCGATGTGGACCCGGAGGCAACGCTCGCGGCCCTGACGGCGACGTGGGGGGACTGGTCGCTCCCCGCGCACCAGATCCCGACGGGACCGGTCGAATCATCCCCCCTCGCACTGCGCACGCGCCGCATGGATGGCGACGTGGCGATGACCGATCTCTCCCTCGGCTGGCGAGGCGTCGGACCGCTGGACCCGGCCGAGGCGGCGCTGGATGTGACCGCGGCGATCCTCACCGGGGGGCGGGGGGCGCGGCTCTCGCGTCTGCTGCGTGAGCCCGGCCTCGTCGCCGGCATCGGTGCCGGGCACTACGGGACCACCGATGCCGACGGCGGGGTGCCGGCCGGCGTCTTCGCCATCGGCGCCGAACTGGAGCCTGCCCGCGTTCCTGACGTCCTCCGCCTCATCGCGGCCACCCTGCGTGACATCCGCGAGCAGGGTCCCTCCGAGGATGAGCTCGCCCGCGCGCAGACGATGCTGCGGGTCCGCATCGAACGTCGGCTGGAGCGCTACGAGGCGCGTGCGACGGCTCTCGCCGATGCCGAGGCCAGTGGGCACCCCGCGCGCATCGATCACGAGGTGGCCGACATCCTTGCGGTCACGCCGGTGCAGGTGCGGGCGATCGCGTCCGCACTCCTCGATCCCGCGCTGGTCTCGGCGGTCGCCTATTTCCCGTCGGGCAGCGATGCGCCGTTCGACACCGAGCTCGTGCGCACGGCGATGCAGGCCCCCGCCCGTGTGATGCCACCGCTCGCCCTCCCCGCGACGCCCATGCGTACCTCGCAGCCGC
This sequence comes from Gemmatimonadales bacterium, assembly GCA_038223815.1. Classification (GTDB taxonomy): domain Bacteria; phylum Gemmatimonadota; class Gemmatimonadetes; order Gemmatimonadales; family GWC2-71-9; genus Palsa-1233. The sequence goes on along the minus strand of JBBRGR010000375.1, from coordinate 1,019 downwards.
TCCGGACGGCGATCCGGCGCACCGCGCACGGCGTGCTCCACGTGGCGCTCCCGGGTGTGGATCTGCTGGTGGCACAGCATGGCGAGGTGCCGCAGGTGGGGCTCGCGATCTACCGCCCGCGCCCTGCCGTGATCGATCCCGCGCTGGCCGGCCTCGACGCGTTGGGGATGCGCGCGCTGGTCCGCGGCACGGCGCGGCTCGAGGCCGCGCAGTTGGCGGTGGCACTCGAGGCGATGGGCGGGGTGCTCTCGCCGTCGCTCGGTGCCGATGTGATCGGCCTGGGCACCACCGTGCTGGCGGAGCACGTGGTCACCGCTGCACGGCTCCTCATCGAGGTGATGGAGACGCCGCGACTCGACGCCGAAAGTGTCCTGATCGAGCGCGACCTGCTCCTCGACGATGCCCGGTCCGTCGCCGATGACATGATGCGCTTCCCGTTTCAGCTCGCGCTGGGGCAGGCCTTCGACGATGTCGGCTACGGGGCGCCGGCCTTCGGGACGCCGGACTCGCTGGGCAGTTTCGGCGTCGAGCAGGTGCGGCGCTGGCACGCGGAGTTTGCCGCGAGCGGCCCGACCACGGTCGTGGCGGTGGGCGCCATGGAGCCGGCGCGCCTCGCCGATCTGCTGCTCGAACCGCTCGCGCAGGTGGGCGATGCCTGGTCACGGCAGTCTGGTGCGCAGGGCGCAGCCGAGCGTCCGCGTGCCGGCGCGCGCGTGGCGCATCGCGATCGGCAGCAATCGGCGCTCGCGATGCTCTTCCCCGGGCCGAGTCGGCGGGAGTCGGAGCGACACGCCGCCGAGGTGTGGGGCGCGATCGCCGGCGGACTCGGGGGGCGGCTCTTTGAGTCACTGCGGAGTCAGCGATCGCTCGCCTACACGGTCATGGCCTCGTCATGGCAGCGCCAGCGTGCCGGCGGCCTGCTCACCTACATCGCCATGGCCCCGGCCCGGCTCGACGAGGCGCGTGAGGCGATGCTCGACGAGCTCGCCCGCTTCCGCGAGACCCCGCCCACCGACGAT
>JBBRGR010000374.1:0-2955 GCA_038223815.1 Gemmatimonadales bacterium | reverse complement strand
GTCGGTGGCGGGGATCCGGTTGCGGATCATCGACCGGGCCACGTATGACCCGACGCGGACGGCGATTCACCTCCTCGCGGCGGTCCAGGCGGTGCACCCCGAGTCGGCGAAGATCGGCGGGTCGTTTGACCGCTTGGCTGGGGGGAAGCAACTCCGCGAGGCGCTGCTTCGCGGCGAAGCACCCGATGCGATCGTTGCCTCCTGGCACGCGGGGTTGGTGGCCTTTCGGGCGCGGGTGGCCCCGCTGCTGCTGTACGGGGATTGACGCGGTCGCCACGGGTGGAGGGGCACAGGGCGAGGGCGCCCGACGGCCCTCGTTGCCGGCCGTCCCCCCGTCCGTTACGTTTTGTGACTGAGCCGCCGTCCCTTTCAGGGCGGCGGATCTGTTGAGACCATCCCGATCGGGGGCACGTGGCGGAATTGGTGTCGGCTGCGAGCAAGCGAATCTACCACGACGGCATGGCCCCTCTGGTTCGGGGTCTTCTCCGCATGGGGGTCACTCCGAACACCCTCACGACCGTGGGGGCGCTCCTGATTCTCGCCTCGGCGGTGGCGTTCGGGTTCGGGGCGATTCGCTGGGGCGGGCTGCTCTTGCTGGTCAGTGGCATGGTGGACACGCTCGACGGGCAGGTCGCACGGCTCGGGGCCCAGGAGAGCCGATTCGGCGCGTTCTATGACTCGACACTCGATCGGGTTGGCGACGGCGCCTCCTTCATCGGAATCGCGGCCTTCCTGATGCGCGCGCCCGACGTCCGGTGGCGGGACGGTGCGGTGGTCCTCTGCATGGTGGGGATCGTCGCGGCGCTACTGGTGTCCTACATGCGCGCGCGCGCGGAAGGGCTCGGCCTGCAGTGCACGGTCGGGATCGCGCAGCGGGCAGAACGGATTCTCGGCCTCGGGCTGCCTACGCTGATGCTTGGCGCGGGTCCCGGTGGCATCGTGCTCACGGTCATCGTGGCCGTGCTCACGGTATTGTCGCTCATCACTGTCGGACAGCGGTTCGCCCATGTGTACCGGGAGACCGCGACCGATGTCCAGTCAAGGGGAACTACGCGTGGCTGATCAGACCGCCCGGACGATTGCGCCGGCAGAGGGGAAGCTTGGTGTCCTATGCGTCGGCCTCGGGGCCGTCGCCTCGACGTTCATTGCCGGCGTTGAGCTGGCCCGTCGTGGCCTGGCGAAGCCGACCGGTTCGCTGACGCAGCTCTCGACGATCCGTCTGGGCAAGCGCACGGATGGCCGTGCCCCGCTGATCAAGGACTTCGTGCCGATCACGTCGCTCGAGGACCTCGTCTTCGGCGCGTGGGATCCCGTGCCCGACAACGCCTACCAGTCCTGCCTGCACTGTGGCGTCTTCGACAAGCACGAACATGTCTTCCCGATCAGGGACTATCTCGAATCGATCACGCCGATGCCGGCCGTGTTCGATCAGCAGTACGTCAAGCGCCTCGCGGGGAGCAACGTCAAGCAGGGCGCGACGAAGCGCGAGCTCGCCGAGGCACTGCGCCAGGACATTCGCGACTTCATGGCGAAGACCGGGGTTGCGCGCTGCGTGATCGTCTGGTGCGCCTCGACCGAAATCTTCATCGTGGCTGGCCCGCAGCATCAGACGCTCGAGGCCTTCGAGGCGGCGATGGAGGCGAACGATCCGGCGATCGCGCCGTCGATGCTCTACGCCTACGCCGCGATCATGGAAGGGGTCCCGTTCGCCAATGGCGCGCCGAATCTCTCCTGTGACATTCCGTGCCTCGAGAAGCTCGCCCGCGAGAAGGGTGTCGCGATCGGCGGCAAGGACTTCAAGACCGGCCAGACGATGCTCAAGACCGTGCTCGCCCCGATGTTCAAGGCGCGCATGCTTGGCGTCGCCGGATGGTACAGCACCAATATCCTCGGCAATCGCGATGGCGAGGTGCTCGACGATCCGGAGTCGTTCAAGACCAAGGAGGAGTCGAAGCTCGGCGTGCTCGAGTACATCCTGCAGCCGCAGCTCTATCCCGAGCTGTATGCCAACATGTACCACAAGGTGCGGATCAACTACTATCCGCCGCGCGGCGACAACAAGGAAGGGTGGGACAACATCGACATCTTCGGGTGGTGCGGCTACCCGATGCAGATCAAGGTGGACTTCCTCTGCCGCGACTCGATCCTGGCGGCGCCGCTGGTGCTCGACCTCGCGCTCTTCTTCGACCTGTCACAGCGCGCCGGAATGAGCGGGGTGCAGGAGTGGCTCTCCTTCTACTTCAAGAGCCCGCAGGTCACGCCGGGCCTCTATCCCGAGCATGATCTCTTCATCCAGCACACCAAGCTGAAGAACACCCTCCGCTGGCTGATGGGCGAGGAGATGATCACGCACCTCGGCCAGGATTACCCGCACGGCGACTGACCGCGGGTTCGCCGGCCGGACGCGACGGGACCCTCACCGGGGTCCCGTCGTCGCGTCGCGCCGGGCCGGCGATTGCCCCATCGGGCCGACGCCGGTAGCTTCTCCTCGCCGATGCAATACTTCCATCGCACCTCCCTCTCGCCCGACGCCGCCCTGCAGGCGGCCACCGCCTGGTTCGGTGCGCGGCTGGCTCCCATCGAGGAGTCCCCTCGCCGCCTGCGTTTTGCGGGCGCCCTCGGCACGATTCGCATCTCGGCGCACCCCGAAGGCGGCCACAACACCCTCGTCACCGTGCGCACCGATCAGCCCGGAGAGAGCGAACTCGACAAGCTGGCGAAGCGCTTCCTGGGCGAGGTGCACGCGCTGGCGGACCCGTCGCACCAGTTGCGCGGCTCCTACTGACCAGCCCGTCCCACTCGGCGCACGACGCCGGGACGGCCGTGCACGAGCCCGGCGAGCCCACCCCCCCCAGTGTCGCCGCACGCGACCAATCCCTCGGAAGATATCGCTCCAGGAGTAGCAGGCGGAACGACGGACAGCGCTTGACCCACCTTCGGCGCCGGTCGAAGTTT
>JBBRGR010000373.1:0-2963 GCA_038223815.1 Gemmatimonadales bacterium | reverse complement strand
CGAAGCGACGACGCTGGTCCTCCGCCGGAATGCCGAGGAAGCGGAACACGGTCGCCTGCAGCGCAGGGTCGGTGATCCGGATCGAGCCACTGCCCAGTTCGTTGCCGTTGTAGACCGCGTCATAGTGCAACGCCCGGCACCGCGACGGGTCACGCTCGACGTACGCCATGTCGTCGGGATGCGGCGAGGTGAAGGGATGGTGGGTGAAGATCCATTCCCCCGTGGCATGGTCCTGCTCGAAGAGCGGAAAATCCACGACCCAGGTGAAGGCATGCGTCCTCAGCGGGACCACACCGGGGCGCCTGGTGAGCGCGGTGCGGACCGCGTGCAGCGCTGGCGACGTGACACCATCCCGGCCCGCCACCGCGAGGAGCAGATCCCCGACTGCGGCGTGCTGCGCGTCGAGACACGCCATCCCGAATGCCTTGACCCCCTGCCCTTCCCAGCCGGCCTCGGTGCGCTTGGCCCAGAGGAGGCCACCAGCCCCAGCGGCCTTCGCCGCCTCCGCAACCGCGTCGATCTCCTTGCGGCTCGCACCCCCTGCCCCCGGCGCACAAATACCGCGGACTCGACCCCCTGCCGCGATCGCCTCATGCACGAACGCTGCGGCATCCGCACCGACCTGGGCCGTGAGGTCCGCGATTTCGAAGCCGTACCGCAGATCCGGCTTGTCGATGCCATAGCGCTCCAGCGCATCCCGGAACGTCAGCCGCCCGAACGGAATGGTCACAGGCTGCCCCGCCTCGGCCCACAGATCGTGCAGCACGGCCTCGATCACCGGGAGAATGTCCTCCTGGGTGACGAAGGAGGCCTCGAGGTCGATCTGCGTGAACTCGAGCTGGCGATCGGCACGGAGGTCTTCGTCGCGGAAACAGCGGGCGATCTGGAAGTAGCGGTCGAAGCCCGCGATCATCAGGAGCTGTTTGTAGATCTGTGGCGACTGCGGGAGCGCGTAGAACTCGCCCGGATAGATCCGGCTCGGCACCAGAAAATCGCGGGCGCCCTCCGGAGTCGGCTTGGTGAGAATCGGCGTCTCGATCTCGAGGAAGCCGCGCTCGTTGAGGGTCTGGCGCGCCCGCTGCAGCAGCCGGTGCCGCAGGACGATGTTGGCCTGCAGCTCCGGGCGACGCAGATCGAGGATGCGATGTTGCATGCGTAACTCTTCCGACGCGAGATCGGCCCCCTCACGACGGGCCACCGGAATGGCAGGCGTGGTGGCGGGACCCACCACCGTCAACCCGGTGACTTGCACCTCGACGTCGGACGACCCCATCGCGCTCTCGCGGGCAGGATCCCGACGCGCCGAGACCGTCCCCTCGACCAACACCACCGTCTCGGCCCCGAGTGCCGCGGCCTGCGCCAGCACCTCCGGCGGGGTCCAGGTCGGATCACAGGAGAGTTGCACCAATCCGTCGATATCACGGAGGTCGAGAAAGACGATCCCGCCGAGGTCACGGCGGCGGTGCACCCAGCCGCCGAGGCGGACGACCGCGCCGACGTCGGAGAGGGTCAGCGCGCCAGCGCGGTGCGTGCGAAGGGTGGTGGTGAACATGCTTGAACCTAACGCCGCCTGCGGAGGCTGGAAAGCGACGCCACAGCCCCGTGACTCGCCGCAAGTGGCGCAATGGCTTAGCTTTCCGCCCCATGGACACCTCGCCGACCCTGCTCGATCTGACCCCGGAGGCCGCCGCCGGACGACTGCGGGGCTGGGTCGCCGCCGAGAAGCTTCCGAGCTACCGCGCTGGCCAGGTTCACCGGCGCCTGTGGGTCGACCCGGTCGCCGCGTGGCGCGAGGCCACTGAGCTCCCCACGGCACTCCGCGAGCGGCTCGAGGAGGTCTTCCCCCTGCCACGCTTGACGGCGGACGTGGTGCAGCAGTCGCAGGACGGCACCCGCAAGTATCTCTGGTCCCTCCCCGACGGCGAGAAGATCGAGTCGGTGCTGATTCCGAGTGCGGGCCGCCGGACCCTCTGCATCTCCTCCCAAGCGGGCTGCGCCCTCGGCTGCACCTTCTGCGCGACCGGCACCATGGGGCTGCGTCGCAACCTCACGGCGTGGGAGATCGCTGGCCAGGTGCGCGAGATCATCCTCGCCGACGTGGCCGACAAGCCGACCAATATCGTCTTCATGGGGATGGGGGAGCCGCTGGTGAATTGGCCCGCGGTCGACACCACGCTCTCGATCCTGAATGATCCGCTGGGGTTCGGGATCGGCGCACGCCACATCACGGTCTCGACGGTCGGCATCCTGCCCGGCATGAAGGCGCTCGCGGCACGGCCCGAGCAGTTTCGTCTGGCAATTTCGATGCATTCGCCACGCGGTGCCGACCGGATCGGGATCATGCCGGTCGAGAAGAAGTACCCGTTGAAGGAAGTCCTCGCCGTGGCAGAGACCTTCCGCAAGCGGATCACCTTCGAGTACGTGCTGATCGCCGGCGTCAACGACCGTGACGATGATGCCGCCGTGCTCGCGAAGCATGCCCGCAAGCTCGGCGCGCACGTCAATCTGCTGCCGCTGCATCCGGGTGGGGCTCCCGGCCTCGTGCCCACCGCGCCAGCACGCATCCGGGAGTTCCGCGACTTCCTCGTGGACAACGGCATCGAGGCGGTGGTGCGCCGCTCGCGCGGGCTCGATATCGATGCCGCGTGCGGACAGTTGCGCGTGCAGGTGGAGAAGAAGCGTCGTGCGGACCAGCGTGAGCCCGGGCATGTCACGGCCGAGTGAGTTGATCCTCGCCGTGGCGGTCGGCAGTGCAGCGGGCGGTGTCGCGCGCCTTCTGCTGACCGACGCCGTCCAGTCCCGCGCGGGCACGTCCTTCCCGCTCGGCACGCTCGCCGTCAATATCCTCGGCTGCTTTCTCCTCGGCGTCATCACGCAGGCTGTCATGCAGCAGGACGATGCCTCCCCCCGACTCCGGGCGTTCCTCACCACCGGCCTCGCCGGCGGCTTCACCACCTTCTCGG
>JBBRGR010000372.1:0-2967 GCA_038223815.1 Gemmatimonadales bacterium | reverse complement strand
AAGGTACTGCTCGGCCTCGCACGCGCCGACGCCGGTCAGGTGCGGATCGGCAGCGTGCTGCTCGATGGCTCTCCCGGGTACCGAGCCGCCATCGGGTACATGCCGCAGATCGCGCACTTCCCGGCACACCTGCGCGGGCGCGACCTGGTGGCGATGGTCACGGCGCTGCGCGGCGGTGGCGAATCGGCCGACCTGCGCCTGGCCGAGGCGTTCGCGCTCGATGAGGCACTCGACCGCCCCCTCGGCCAGCTCTCGGGCGGTACGCGGCAGAAGATCAACGCCGTCCTCGCCTTTGCCTTCCGGCCGGCGCTGCTGATCCTCGACGAGCCCACGGCCGGGCTCGATCCGCTCGCCGCGCGCGTCCTCAAGGATCGCATCCTCGAGGAGCGCGCACGCGGCACCACCGTGCTGATCACCTCGCACGTGCTTCCCGAGCTCGAGGAATTGGCGGACGACGTGCTCTTCCTCGTCGATGGCAGGGCGGCCTGGGCCGGCGAGGTGCAGGCCCTGACCCACGGCACGGGCGAGCGCACCTTCGAGCGTGCGATCGCCCGACTGCTCCGTGGCGGGTCGCTCCGCCTGGCGGTGGCATGAGCACCGTCCTGCGCCTCCTCCCGCCCGTCCTGCGCGAGGCCCTGCGCGGGCGCTGGCTGCTCGGGTTGCTCGTGGCGCTCGTGGCGCTCGGGGAACTGCTGCTGCGCTTCAGTGGCGGTGGTGCCACCACCCTGGTCTCGCTGCTCGACGTGGTGCTGATCCTGACTCCCCTCGTGGGACTGGTCGTCGGGACCATGCAAGTGCATCACGCCCGCGAGGTCACCGAGCTGCTGCTGGCGCAGCCGATCGCGCGCGGCCGACTCTTCGCAGCGCTGTACCTCGGCACGGCGCTGCCGCTCGCAGGGGTGGTCGTGGTCGGGCTGCTGGCACCCTTTGCCTGGCACGGGATGCTCTTCGGTGAGGCGCTCGGGCAGCTCCTCGGTCTGGCGCTGGCAGCGGTCGGCCTGTCGCTCCTGACGACCGCACTCGCCTTCGTGATCGCGCTGAGCGCGGATGACCGTGTACGCGCCTTGGGGATCGCGCTCGGGCTCTGGTTGGTCACGGCCGTGCTCTGGGATGGCGTGGTCCTGTTGCTCGCCCTGTTGCTGGGCAATCATCCCATCGAGGGGCCATTGCTGGTGCTCCTCGCGCTCAATCCGCTCGATATTGCCCGCGTGCTGCTGCTCCTCGGCACCGACGCCGCCGCGCTGCTGGGCTACACCGGTGCCGTGCTCGCGCGGTCGCTCGGCACCGACGGCGGGCGGCTGGCGCTTGCCGGGTTGCTCCTGGTGTGGCTCGCCGCGCCCATCGCGACAGCGGCCCGCAGCTTTGCACGGAAGGACTTTTGATGCACGCCGTCGGGGCACGTGCCCCCCGGACTCCCACTGCCTCCAGCACGCACATTCCGGAGAGGACCTGACCATGTTCACATTCCCCCGCACCCTTCTTCTTGCCGCGCTGCTGCTGGCCGCCTGTCGTGGCGGCCAGGACTCCGCACCGGCCCCGAACGATGCCGCGGACGACGTCGCGCCCACCGTGGCCGTCTCGTTCGATCCGGATGACATCACCCCCGGCATGCTGGCGCTGGGCGATTCCCTCTTTCACGGACTGATCGGGGCGACCTCCTGTCAGGCGTGTCATGGGGCGGACGGCGCACAGGGCACCATGGCGCCGAACCTGACCGACACCGAATGGCTGCACAGCGACGGCAGCCTCGAGGGGATCCACACGACCATCGAGACCGGCGTCATGGCACCAAAGGTCTACTCAAGCATGATGCCGCCCTTCGGTGGCGCTCCGATGACGCCGGCGCAGACCATTGCCGTGGCGGCCTACGTGTACAAGTTGGGGCACAAGTAGGGCGGTGAACGGTGAACGGGGCGCAGCCCTTCGGCCGCGCCCCGTTCACCGTTCACCCTCGCATCACCGATCCCGCCGCGGCCCATCCCGCAGTCCTGGCCAGCGCCGCTCCGACTTGGTGAGGTAGCCCGGAATGTCGGCGAGCCAGCGCCGCTGCACTCCTTTGTCGTAGTTGAGGTAGAGCTTGCCGTCTTCGATGCGCCACGCCTCCGGATCGATCCTCACCTTGTAGTTCCCTGCCACCCCGAAGGCGCAGTACCCGCCATACTGCGGTGCGTAGCGCGTCGGCTCCTTCGCGAAGCGATCGCGATGTGCCGCCGAAGCGAAGTGCCAGGTCGCGCCATCATGCTTGGAACTGAAGGCCGCCGAACCGAGTACCGGTTTTCCCTCCGTGAAATACGCGACCGGGTCGTACCCGTCAATCGCGAGGCCGCGCTCGTCGGTATTCACCTGAACCACGCGCTGGCCCGCCAATGGGGGGACGGCGGGCGTACGGCGCGGATCCATCGCTGGGCGCGACCATCCTCCGTTCCGCCGTGCCGGGCGTGACGAGCATCTGGCTCAACTGACCCTTCCCTGCGGAACCTGCCAAGAAGATGCTCGTGTACGGTGTGGCGACCATGATGATGGGGTCTCAGGTGGTGGACGGCGAGATCACGATGACCCTTCGCGATGCTCAGGGCAGGGTGACCGCGGCCGGGGAAACCTCCCCGTTCCCCGCCGCGGTGTTTCATTTCCCTCATGCTGCGCCGTCTGCTCGTCGCCTTGCTGGTCCTACCCGCTGCGCTCCCCGCGCAGGGCGCGACGCTCGCGGCCCGAGCCTTCGCGATCCTGAGTGCCGCAGGCGACACGCTCGCGACCGAGCGGTGGCTCGCGCTCGGCGGCGCCATCCGGGTTGAGCAACATCGGCCCCGCGGCGGCGGCACCCTCAGCTTTCGGCTCGATGAAGACCCCGAGGCAGGCCTCGAACGCCTCACCCTCGCGCGCGGGTTGGTGGGCGCGGTGGAGCGCCTCGAAGCGGTGAGCATTCCCGGGTCCGCGTCGCTTCGCGTCGGCGACGCGGGGCAACTCCTC
>JBBRGR010000371.1:0-2973 GCA_038223815.1 Gemmatimonadales bacterium | reverse complement strand
CCAACAATTGATCGAACATCCACCCTCTCCATGATGCCGGATGATGGCCGAACGGGACCCCGCAATAGTGGAGGAAAGACACGTCGCGTAACACTGGGGCTGCATTACGATTTGCTTAAGCATCCGTGACGCAGCGAACATCTTTCGGCCGCATCGACCGGCAACCGGCCCCTTGCTCTCGGCTACCGCCTGCGGTATAGCATCACGAAACGAGCGTTGACGGTTCTGCGGTTGCCCGTGCATCACGGCGGACCGCACCGGGCAGTGTGAGCGTGAGCGTGCTGCCACGTCCGAGCCGACTTTGCGCGGTCAGTGTGCCGCCGTGCGCCTGGGCGATGTACTGGCTGATCGCGAGGCCGAGCCCGGTGCCACCGCGTCCGCTGGTGCGTGAACGTGCGCGGTCTGCGCGCCAGAACCGGTCGAAGATGAACGGCAGATCAGCGGCCGCGATCCCTATGCCGGTGTCCTTGACCGTCACGACGGCGTTCCCCTGATCGGCAGCCAGCGAAAGCTCCACCGTGCCGCCGACGGTCGTGTACTTGGTCGCATTTTCCACGAGGTTGAGCAGCAGTTGACGCACACGCGGTGCATCGCCTTCCACCGTCAGCGGTTCGCACTGCGTCACCACGACCAGGATGCCATTCGGCTCACCGAGGATCGTCGCCGTTTCCGCGATGTCGCGAAGGATCGAGTCGAGCAGCACCACGTCGCGCACGAGGTCGAAGCGCCCTTCGTCGGCACGGGCGAGGCTGAGCAGGCTGTTGACGAGGTCCGCCATGCGCGTCACCTCGTTGAGCGCCTCCTCGAGAAATTCCAGCTGCTCGTTCGAGCCCCGCCGTGCCATCATCGCCCGCTCGATACTGGCGCGCAGGACCGTCAGTGGTGTCTTGAGTTCGTGACTGGCATCAGCGGTGAAGCGACGCAATCCGCCGAAGCTGTTCTCGAGGCGCCCGATCATCTCGTTCAGCGTGCTCGCGAGGCGGGCCAGTTCGTCGCCCTGTGCATCGGCGCCACCGAGGCGCTTGTGCAGCGATCGGCCGTCGGTGATCGCCTCCAGGTCACTGATGATGAGCGTCACGGGCCGCACTGCCACGCCACCGATGAAGTAGGCCGCCGTGCCGACGAGAATCAGCACCACGGGTCCCAGCATCAGCATGGAGCGCAGCAGATCGAGCCACACCTCTTCGGTGGTACTGGTCGAACTGCCCGCCACGATGCGCGCGATGGACGTACGAGGATCCGTCTCGAGCCGCGCCGAGAGAAAGATCTCATCCGATCGCAGCGTGAGCAGCGTGGCGGTGGTGCCAGGATCGATGTCGAGCGCGCTCTCCTGCAGTGAGGTGAGGTCCGATGGCGGCAACGCACGCGCCTTCTCCGACACGTACATCATGCGACCGGCGGTGTCGAGGACCATCAGGTAGTCGGGAATCACCTCCAGCGCGCTCACCAGCTCGGGCGTCAGCTTCGCCCCCGCCAGCGAGTCGCGCATGATCGTCACGGGCCCCAGCGTCTCGGCCTGCGTGATGATGCGGATCGCCAGCTCCGACTGCGCCGCTGCATAGCGCTGCAGCTCGCGATAGTACGCCGAATCCTTGCGGCCCAGCCAGATGCCGCTGGCGAACACCAGCACCACACCGAGCATCGCCAGCATCACCAGCAATGTTACCCGGACGCGGATCGACTGGATCACGCGCTCACTCCTTCACCACGTAACCGACGCCACGTACCGTCCCGATCAACTTCTGCTCGTGCGCGGCGTCCACCTTCTTGCGCAGGTGGGTGATGACCACGTCGACGATGTTCGTGCCGGGATCGAAGTGGTATCCCCACGCATACTCCGTGATCAGCGTGCGGCTCATGACGCGTCCGGGATGCCGCATGAGGTACTCCAGCACCTTGAATTCCTTCGGCGTGAGTTCGACGCGCTGGCCGGCCCGCATGACCTCGCGCGTGTCGAGATCCACCATCAGGTCCGCGATCTCGAGTCGCGGTGACGCGAGCAGGCGCGGGCGGCGCGACAGTGCCTCGATGCGTGCCAGCAGTTCCTCGAACGCAAATGGCTTGGTGACGTAGTCGTCGGCACCCGCGCGCAACGTCTGCACCTTGGCATCGACCGCATCCTGCGCGGTCAGCACCAGCACGGGGCGCTGAAAGCCGCGCGAGCGCAGCGTCCGCAGCACCGACAGCCCGTCCTTGCCGGGCAGCCGCATGTCGAGGATGATCAGGTCGTACGCATCCCCCTGTCCCGCAGCGCGCTCGCCAGCCTCACCATCGGCCTCAAGGTCCACGATCCACTGCTGCTCCTCCAGTCCGCGCTTCACGAACTGTCCGACGATGGGATCGTCTTCGATGACGAGGATGCGCATCAACGTGTTCCGCAATCGGGCGAGTGGTCAGTCATGACTGAAAGTTGGTCGCCCACCCCGTGCAGTGCGAGGGTCGCCGCCGTCCCCGTGCATCGTGCCCAGTTCATCTGCACCGGAAGGCGCACCTCGACAGGCGCACGCGCCGTGGTGGAGGCGATCACCAGTCGCCGGCTGCCGTGCGCCTGCGCCAGCCAGCGGGCGAGCGCTTCCGCCTGCCCGTGATGTCGCGAGCGAAGCACGACCGGTTGGTGCGCATCCACGGTGGCACGCACCAGTGTGCGCAGGACGGCGGTGAGCACTGCGTCGGGGATCGTCATGCTGCAGCATACGCGATCGTAATGCGCAGGGGGCATCATGGCGGTGCAAGGCGCACCAGAACATTGCATCGTCGGCGTCCGTCGGGCTCGCCGGTCCGAGTGCGCCGGTCCGGGTGCCTCGCGCCGCCCCGCGCGGGATCCGCACCGACGCGGCTGCCCTGGATGCACACACGCCGCCAGTGCCACGCCGGCGTCCGCATGGAAAACGTTCCCCCTGCCCGCGTGTCACCGGTGCGGGTACACTGCCAATGTCATGTCGAGCCCCGTCCCCGCCCCATCCGATGAGCCAG
>JBBRGR010000370.1:0-2987 GCA_038223815.1 Gemmatimonadales bacterium | reverse complement strand
CAGACCCTCAAGCGCGAGTTCATCCCGGCCGACGACCGCGGGGTGATCAGCATCAACGTCAGCGCCCCCGAGGGTGCGACCCTCGAATACACCGACGGCTACCAGAAGCAGGTGGAGACCATTCTGTCCGAGGTCCCCGAGGTCAACTCGATCTTCTCGGTGATCGGCCGTGGGGGAACGCCCAATGGCGGCTTCCTGGTCGCCCGGTTGAAGGTCTGGGAAGAGCGGGAGCGGACGGTCGAGGAGATCATCGCCGAGCTGCGTCCGAAGTTTGCCGCGATCCCCGGCGTCCAGGTCTTCGCCTCCAACCCCTCGGCGATCGGTGGCTTCGGTTCGCCGGTCCAGTTCATCGTGCGGCACCCCAACTACGATTCGCTCCTCGCCGCCAACGAGCGGATGCTGGTGGCGGCACGCAAGATTCCGGGGCTCGTCAACGTGGACACCGACCTCAAGGTCAACAAGCCCGAACTCACCGTGTCCTATGATCGCGACCGCGCGGACGACCTCGGCGTCTCCGTCGGCGATGTGGCCACCACGCTGCAGACGATGCTCGGCGGCTCGCGCATCTCGACGTTCACGCGCGACTCGCGCATCTACGACGTCTTCCTCCAGCTCGACCCGTCCCGGCGCGCCACGCCGCAGGACATGGACCAGCTCTTCGTGCGGGGCCGCGACGGCCAACTGGTGCGCGTCGATGCGATCGCGACGATCCAGGAAACCACCGGACCGCGCGGCATCGCCCATTATGACCGGGTCCGTGCCTTCACGCTGTCTGCCTCGCTCGCGCCGACTCTTGCCCTGGGCGATGCGATCGATTCGCTGACCGCGATCGTCGGCGCCGAGCTGCCGGCCCAGACCACGATCGCCCTCGGGGGCGACGCCCGCGAGCTGAGCGAGAGCGGGAACGAGTTGCTGCTCGCCTTCGGCCTGGCGATCCTCGTGGTCTTCATGGTGCTGGCCTCGCAGTTCGAGTCCATCGTGCATCCCGTGACCGTCTTGATGGCGGTACCACTCGCGGTCATCGGGGCGATCTTCACGCTCAAGCTGGCCGGCGCGACGATCAACCTCTACTCGCAGATCGGGATGATCCTGCTCGTCGGGCTTGTGACCAAGAATTCCATTCTCCTCGTGGACTACGCCAATCAATTGCGCGCCAAGGGGATGGAGATCACCGAGGCGATGCTCGAGGCGGGCCGGATCCGGCTGCGTCCCATCCTGATGACCTCGGTCGCGACCATCATGGGCGCGATCCCGATCGCCCTCGGCTCGGGGGCCGGCGCGACCTCGCGCCGGCCGCTCGGCTACGCGATCGTCGGCGGCATTGCCTTCTCGACGGTGCTCACCCTCTTCGTCGTCCCGGTGGTCTGGCTGCTCGTGGAGCGTCTGCTCGCCAGGCGCCGTGCGCCGCGTGAGGCCACTGCGTTGACCCCGGTGGAGGCGCCGTGATCGCTGCCCTGCTGCTCGCGGCCACGCTCGGCGGACCCATCACCGATACGATTCCGACCGTCACGCTGCGTGAGGCGCTGCAGGAAGCGGTGCGCCTCGACCCGGCCTGGGTGCAGTCCGCTGGACTGGTGGACAATGCGGAATGGGCGCGGAAGGCGGCGATGCTCGTCTTCCTCCTCCCGACCATCAATGCCTCGGCGGACTATTCCGAGCTCTCCACCACGCAGTTCAACATCGGGACCGGGCGCCCGGCGAACGCGCAGAGCCGCGCTTCGATCGATGCCCGCTATGAACTCTTCACTGGGGGGCGCAAGCTCTTCGGGGCCAAGGTGGCGAGTGCGGAGCTGGAGTCGGCGCGTGCCGGCGAACTGGCACAGCGCTTCGAGACGGCGCTCCTGGTGGAGCGTGATTACTATGACGTCCTCGGCGCGCGCGAGCTGCTCGACGTGGCGCAGGATCGGGCACGTCGCGCGGTCGAACAGTTCGGGATCGCGCGGGCGCGGGTGACCAGCGGCGCGACTGTCCCCTCCGACTCGCTGCAACTCCTCCTCGAGCGGCAGCGCGCCGAGACCGACGTGCTGCGTCGTGACGCCGCGCTGACGGTAGCCCGGCTCCAGCTCGGCCGGCGGATCGGCCGCGCGGTCCCGGTGGATGCGGCAGCCCTCGATGGCGCGCCGCCGGCCGCGCTCAGCATGACGCTTGATGAGACGGTCGAGCGCGCCGTCGCGCAGGGACCGGCGTGGCGTCAGGCGCGTGCCACGGAGCGCTCGGCGGCGGCACAGCTGCGCGTTCGCCAGGCGAGCTATCTCCCGACCGTCACGCTCCTCGGCTCGCTCGGCAAATTCGACGACAAGTTCTTCCCGACCCTCACGGATCGGCGCAGCATCGGCTTCTCGATCTCCCTTGCGGTCTGGGATGGCGGGCAGCGCGAACTCGCCATCGAACGCCTCAAGACCGGGCGCACAGTGGCGCGCGCGGTGCGAGAGGATCTGGAGCGCGCGGCACGCCGCGACGTCACCGAGGCCTACACCGGCTATGATGTCGCCCGTCGCGCCCTCGAACTGACGCAGTCCGGTGTTGGCGTGGCCGACGAAGTCCTCCGTGTCCAGGCGGCGCGCTATCGGGCCGGTGCCGCGACGGTGCTGGAACTGCTCGACGCCCAGGCCCAGGTGGTCCAGGCACAGGCCGATCTGGTGCAGGCGCGCTACGCCGTGCGCCTTGCCCGTGCGTCGCTCGAGGTGATCCTCGGGCAGCGGCTCTCTTCCGATTCTGACCGGGGTGCCCCGTGATCCGTCGCCGTCGTGTGGCTGTTGCCTTGCTTGTCTCCCTCGCGGCCTGCGGCGCCGAGGCCAAGGAGGCCCCTGGTGGTGGCGCTGGAGGCCGTGGTGGTGGCCCGCCGGTGCTGCCGGTCGAGGTGAGCGCGGCCTTCACCGACACCGTGGTGGATGCGATCATCGCCAATGGCGAGATGGAGGCGATGCAGCGCATTGAGCTGCGTCCCGACGTCGAAGGGCGCGTCGTGGCGATTCTCGCGCGCGAAG
>JBBRGR010000369.1:0-2987 GCA_038223815.1 Gemmatimonadales bacterium | reverse complement strand
AAGGCAGATCGGACCCGAGACCGGATACTCGAAGTGGATCCTGACGGCGAAACAGCAATCGACAGGCGGCAACGGGCCGCGCTGTCGGCGGCGCACGAAGTGACGGAGCGGAAGCGTGCCGCTCTCCCAGTCCAGCACTTCGACTCGAGTGCCTGGCAATCCACGCACCGCGAGTTCCTCCTGCACCTGGCCCACGAGCGACGAGCGCCCCGTTGGCTTGAGGTGTCGCGGCGGGACGAAGGGCGTCGCACTCACCCACGTTTGTGCCCCGTCTCGTGGGCCAAGCAATCCCTCGATGACTTCTGAATAGCCTGAGCCAACGCTGCGCAAGTCGCTCAGTTGACCGAGTCCTGCGACGGCGACCTGCAGTTCCCCAACGCCACCTTTCATGTATGTTCGACGAAGCCCGCGCATTGCGCGCTGCGCGCATGCGCCAAGACCCATCGGTGCGAACACAATGATGTGATCGAGTCGCCCGTCCGCATCGAGGTCGATGGGGATCAGGTGGGCATGTTGGTGCCCCTTGAGTGGATTCCCCTGCTCGTCACGCCCGACAAGCTCCGGACATAGCTCGCCACTGAAGCCCAGCTTGGAGACCAATGCCTTGTGCAACAGCTCAGCCTGGGGGAGCGTTCTGGCCAATGGCGGCAACGCTGAGGTGGAGCCACTGGGCGTCGTCAGGGCAAGCAGCAGCATTTCGGCACGAGCTGCCTGGGGAAGCCGCGGCGTAGAGGGTGGTCCGACCTCGAGTGCCCCTGACTCGCGCCAATAAAGCGTCATCCGCGTGCCCGGCGCCCGGCTCCACTTCCTCGCCTTCCACCACGCAGTGTCGCGCTGGAGGCAGTCAACAAGGTCAATGGGATAGGTGTCTTGGAGGGCAGCGATCTTTTTCTTCTGTGGCTTGGTCGGCTGTTTGTCTGGTATCACGCCAAGTTCCGCGATCAGAGTCGTGACCTCGCCGTCCCTCCATTCGCGATATTTCACTGGGTCATCGGGAGCGACCACGGAGATTTGTTCGTACCCGCGCGCGGGCCGCACGTCCGCGAGTTGCGGGAAGGCCCGCCCTGCTTCAGGGAGGGGCGTGTCGTCGGAGACCACTTCCCCCAACACCCAACTCTCACTGCGGCCCAAGTAGCCGAGGTGCGCGACAAGGACGCTGAAAAGCTGCCGCGCTTCCTCATCGAGTTTGGTGGGCCAGCGCACCCAGAGCGCGCCGTCCCCCACGTCTGCGAACGTGTCGAGCACGAGCGTCGTCTTCTCGCGCCCGTCGTCGAGGGTTCCAATCGGCATGTAGTGGCGCGAATGTCCGAGCGCAGCCCGCGGGAGGCGGTACTCGGGCAGGACACTGCTCAAAGACTCCACAAGGCGCCGCCCCTCTGAAGGGACTTCCTTCCAGTGCTGCGTCGCGTATCCGCACGCTATCAGCGCCCGGACAAGCCGCCATGGACTTGGCGGCCACTCGACGAGGCCCTCGTTCACATGATGCCCCACTGGTGTGGCGTGATACCGCCCGCCGGGGAAGCGCAACACCATCGTGGGCATCAGTCGTCTCCGTCGGGCTCGTCGTCCTCGGTGCGGGCCCCGTCGCCCTTCTTCTTCTTGGCCGACTCGATCTTCGCGTCGTAGGTCGTCTCGGTTTGGACCATCGCCGACTTGTTCCGGTCGATGGAGGCCAGCAGATCGATCTCCAGATCGCTCAAGCTCGGCAGCACGAATCCCTCGGGGCGGGTCGCCGTGGGTTCGCGTGTGACCGGCTCAAGGTCGCAGGCGGTGCGCAGGCGAAGATCGCCGTCGATGAGCTTGCGCAGGCGGTAGAGGGCGAGGAGCACGAGTAGCCGTTCCGCATCCGTCCCCAAGCCATACCCGCGCAGCTGCGCGAGGTCGATGTTGACGTGCAAGACGACTTGCTCCGCCGTGAATTCATCCCGAGCAAAGGGCACGTTGCCAAAACCCTTCTTCGTGTCCCCGCTCGGGTTGACGTGGTCATTTTTCACGCCGCCCGAGGCGGCCACCCGCGCGCCGCGCGCCTCAATGAAAGCGGAGATTGCGCGCGCGACACGAAGCCGACCACCAGCGAGATCACTCTTCGCGAGGAAGACGCCGTGCAGGAGGCTGCCGACATCGTACTTGAAGAGCACCTGCGCAAGCAGCTTGCGGTTGACTGGCCCGTTTTCAAGTGCACCCAGCTCGGCTTTGAGCTGTGCCACGAACGGCGATCCTGCGACCTCAAGGATGTACGGACTATTCAGTCGGTGCGCCTCGAGCATGGTGTCCGTAAGGAACTTGTTGTTCTTCTTGACGGTCACATGGCTGATCCCGTCGAGGGCAGCAACCGGCTTCTCGGCCACGTTGTCCCACACGGTGGCCTCCAGGCGGTTCGCCATGCTCTGGTTGGACTCCACCAGCAGCTTCGGCCCGTCCTTCGTCTGATACGTCGCCGCCCCGAGATTGGGGAAGCCGGTGGGCTGAAACCTATCTCCCTGCACCGGCTGGAGATCGATCGAGAAGAGCAGGCGGGTCGCGGTGTCGAGTGTGCTGAGGTCGATGGTCATGCGGTCTCCGTGAGGATGGGGTTCTCGAAGCGGGAAGCCATCGCCGCGGCGACGGCAGGGGTGATGGGGAAGGCAAGGGCGGCGGCCCAACGGCGCGCCGTCGTTGGGGCAGAGAACGCGGCGGTTAGCGGGGGACGGAGCCCCGACGCGCGCAGTCGACGCAGCGCGAGTTCGACAGCTCCCGCGGCGTCGCCGGACTCAAGCCGCCGGAACATCGCGGGCTCTGTTGCGATGGTCCGCGCGCGGACCGCGAACGGGAGTGCGCACAATCGCAGCGCCTCCCACGCCTCATCGGGTCGGTCGCCGTGCGAATTGATGGGCGGGTGCTGTACTTGGACGTGCTCCCAGTCGAGCGCCATCAGCGCACGCCCGAGTGCGACGGTGCGCTCCACGTCGACCTCGCCAGCGAGGAAGCGCGCGAGATCGTCGAGCCTT
>JBBRGR010000368.1:0-2989 GCA_038223815.1 Gemmatimonadales bacterium | reverse complement strand
CGTCGGCAACACCACCAGCGTCAGCAGCGTCGAGGTCAGCAGGCCACCGATCACCACGGTGGCGAGCGGACGCTGCAACTCGGCGCCGGCGGAGGTGGAGATGGCCATCGGAACGAAGCCGAGACCGGCCACTGACGCCGTCATCAGGACGGGCCGCAGCCGCGAGCCCGCGCCCTCGACCAGCGCGTCCGTGAGCGTCTTCCCCTCACGCATGAGGTCGTTGATCGAGGTGACCATCACGACGCCGTTGAGCACGGCGATGCCGAAGAGGGCGATGAAGCCGACCGACGCCGAGAGGGAGAGATTGAGCCCGGTGAGCCAGAGCGACGCGACCCCGCCGACCAGGGCGAAGGGAACGTTCGACATGATGAGCGCTGCATGGCGCCAGGTCCCGAACGCGAAGTAGAGCAGCCCGAAGATCGCGAGGATGGCGCCGGGCACCAGCAGCTTCAGCCGGGCGACGGCGGTCTGTTGATGCCGGTACTGCCCGCCCCATTCGGTGCGGTAGCCGGATGGGAGCGGAATGCTCGCGGTGAGCTGTGCTTCGGCGTCGGTCACGAACGAGCCGACATCACGCCCGCGGATGTTGGCCCCCACGACGACGAGCCGCTGCCCCCCCTCGTGCGCAAAAGCCTCGGGCGCCTCGACCACCTTGAGCTCGGCGACGGCGCCAAGCGGCACCACGACCCCGCGCCCACGCGCGATCGGGAGGTCGGCAAGCCGCTCGGGATCGATCCGCGACGCCTCGGGGAGACGCACCGCAATCGGGATGCGCCGCGGACCATCGATCAACTCCCCTGCCTGCCTGGCACCAAGCGCACGCTCGACTTCGAGTGCCACATCATCCGCCGACAGGCCGAGCGGCGCCATGCGGCTGCGATCCAGGGTGACCTGCACCTGCTTCATCCGCGAGGCGGCGATGGTTTTCACGTCGGCCGCCCCGGGAACATCCGCGAGGAGCCGTTCGATCTGCCCGGCGAGCAGCGCCAGGGTGTCGGCGTCACTCCCGAAGAGCTGGATCCCCACGTCGGTAGTGATGCCGCTCTCGGCCTCGTCCAGACGCATCTGGATCGGCTGGGTGAACGCGATGGAAAGACCCGGGATGTCCGCGAGGGCGGAGTCCATCGCCGCAATCAGCGCCGGTTTTCCCCCGTCGCGCCAAGCGTCCTTGTCGGTGAGGATCACGTAGGTGTCGGACTCGTAGCTCCCCATCGCCTCGGTCGCGAGGTCGGGTCGCCCGAGCTTGGAGACGACGGTGCGGACTTCGGGCAATGCGATCAGCGCCCGCTCCACCATCCCGCTGAATCGCACGCCTTCGCTCAGGGCCGTTGCTGGGAGACGCCGCACCTGTACCAGGACACTGCCCTCATCGAGGCGCGGCATGAACTCGGTACCGAGGCGGGTCAGACCGAACACCGCGATGGCGGTGGCAACGACGCCAGCCCCGATGATGATCGGGGCACGCGTCAGCGTGGTGGCAATGAGTCGTTGATACCGTTCGCGCAGCCGCTCAAACGCGGGCCAATCGGGTTCGACGGCCGTCGAGAGGAAGGTGCGTGCGGCGGCCGGCACGAAGGTGAGGGCGAGCAGGAGCGAGCCGAGCAGTGCCGCCATCACGGTGAAGGCCATCGGGACGAACATCTTCCGTTCGGTGCCCCCGAGGGCAAAGAGAGGCAGATACACGGCGATGATGATGGCGATGCCGAAGACGATCGGTCGACCGACCTCGACCGCGGCCGCATGGATCCGCGCTGGTGCCCCGGCCTTGTCGGGATGCCCGTGCGCCCGTCGCATGACGTTCTCGACCAGCACGATCGAGCCGTCCACCAGGAGGCCGAAATCGAGTGCGCCGAGCGACATCAGGTTCGCCGAGAAGCCGAAGAGCCGCATCGCGATGAAGGCCCACAGCATCGACAGCGGAATCACGACAGCAACAATGAGCGCGGCGGCGGCGTTGCGGAGGAAGACCCAGAGCACGGCCACGACGAGCGCGCCACCGAGCAGCAGATTCTTCTCGACCGTGTGCGTGGTGCGGGTGACCAGTTCGGTCTGGTCATAGAACGGGACCAGCGCGACGCCAGCCGGAAGCGTGCGCTCGACGGCGCGAATGCGCTCGGCGATGCGCGCCATCACCTGCTGCGCATTCTCCCCCTTCCGCATGATGACCATCCCGGAGACCACTTCGCCGCGACCATCGGCGCTGACGGCCCCCTCCCGCGGCAGGGCCCCGCGAACGACCTCCGCGACCTCGCCCAGGCGAATCGGCGTGGCACCGGCCACCCTCACCGGAATCGCGGCGATCTCCTGTGGGTTCGCAAAGCGACCGAGCCCCCGGATCACGAAGCGTTCCTGCCGGGACTCGATCGATGCCCCACCGAAATTGCGATTCTCGCGAGCGATGGCGGCTTCGAGGTCGCCGAGGGTCAGCCCCGCCATGGCCAGGCGCGCCGGGTCGGCGACGACGTCGATCCGCTCGGTGAGCCCGCCCCAGGAGTTCACCTCGGCGACGCCCGGAACCGTCCGCAGTTGCGGCGCGATGCTGTAGTCCTGCAGCGTCTTCAGCGAGGTCGGGTCCCATTCCGGCGTGCTGGCCGTCAGCACGTACTGGAACACTTCGCCCATCGCTGTCGAGGGTGGACCGAGCACTGGCGTGACGTCCGGGGGCAGCAGCCCTGCGGCATCGGTCAGTCGCTGGGAGACCACCTGCCGAGCGAACCAGGAATCGACGCCGTCGTCAAAGACGACCTGGGTGATCGAGAGTCCGAACTTCGTCGTGGAGCGGACCACCTCGGCATCGGGCAGGCCGAGCAGCGCCCGCTCGATCGGGAAGGTCACCAATTGCTCGACTTCCTGCGGCGCGAGCCCTGGCGCTTCGGTGATCACGCTGACGCTGTTCGCGGTCAGGTCCGGGAACGCTTCGAACGGGATCGTGGCGAACGCCCACACCCCGACAATCATCAGGATCGCCACGCCGCCGAGGACCAGACCA
>JBBRGR010000367.1:0-2994 GCA_038223815.1 Gemmatimonadales bacterium | reverse complement strand
GTTCAGCTTGTAGCGTTCGAGCAGGTCGATCCAGCGGAGGATGTCGGCGACCGGAAAGGTGTGTCGGCCCACATCGAGCATCGCGCCGCGCCAGGGATAGCGCGGGGCATCCCGGATCTCCACGCCGGCGAGCGTCCCGCGGCCATCCGGGAGGATTTGCCGAAGTGACTGCAGACCATGCCGTACGCCGTGGACCGTCGCTGCAGTGATCAGTGCCCCGGCCTCGTCGACCACGATCCGATACGACTCGTCGCCCGCCGCACCGCCCTCGATCTGCAGGCGGAGGGCGCCAGGCTGCGACGCGATCGTCACCCGCGCGACGCGACGCGCCTCACGCCGCTGGTCGGCAGCGAAACGGGTTGCCTCGATACGCGTGAGTGCATCGGGCGCCACGACCACCAGCGTGTCGCCGATGCGCCAACTGCCGTCCCGAGGCACCACCTGCTGCACGGCGGGAATGATACGGGTCGCGGGATGCTGGGCGGCGGCAGGCAAGGCAAGCAGCAGGAGGGGGAGCAGCGCGCGCTGCCGATCACGCATCGGCGCCATCCGTGATGAAGCGGGCGCGTTCGGCGGCGCTGGGGAGATCGCAGCGGTCGGCGCCGAGCGGGATCCGATGCCGGTGACGCGCGATGAAATCGTAGCACGTGTCGCGAATCGGGCGCGGCACGAGATAGCCGAGGAGCAGCGGGCTCCAGCGTCCGCCGAGATAGCGAATCACTCGCAGCGCCGCATCGGAGCGGATCAGTGCGCGTTCGGGCGTCGTTCCGGTCGCCGGCTCGAGCCAGATCACCGAATCCGCGCTCGCGATGTCGGGGTGCCGTGCACGCGCCGCCGTGCCGAACTCCCCTTGCAGGGGAGCAAAGCGCAACGTGCCGAGACGATCGTGCCGGAGAACCAGCTGGACCGAGCCGTTGCAGAAGCCGCAGCTTCCGTCGTACAGGAGCACCGGCCCGGTCGTCATGCGGGGCTACATCGCCAGGATGGCGCGGGCGATCACCATGCGCTGGATCTCGCTGGTCCCTTCGCCGATCGTGGTCAGCTTGACGTCGCGATAGAACTTCTCGGCCGGGAACTCCTTGATGAAGCCGTAGCCGCCGAAGATCTGCACGCACTTCTCGGTGGCGCGCACCGCGACTTCCGACGCGTAGAGCTTCGCCATTGCCGACGCCGTCGTCACGCGTTCGCCGGCGTCCTTCATGGTGGCGGCCTTGTAGCAGAGGAGGCGCGCCGCCTCGATTTCCGTTGCCATGTCGGCGAGCATGAACTGGATTGCCTGGAAGCCGGCGATTGGCTGGCCGAAGGCGGTACGCTCCGAGGCGTACTTGCGTGCGGCATCAAAGGCGCCGCGGGCGATGCCGAGCGCGATCGCGGCGATCGAGATGCGGCCGCCGTCGAGCGTCTTCATGGCGTCCTTGAAGCCGTAGCCCACCTGGCCGATCACATTGGCGTGTGGCACGCGGCAGTTCTCGAGGATCAGCTCGGCGGTGTCGGAGATCCGCATGCCGAGCTTGTTCTCCTTCTTGCCGGCGCGAATGCCGGGGGTGTCCATCTCGATGGCGAACGCGGAGATGCCATGCTTCTGGTCGTTGCGATCGGTCACCGCGAGCACCGTGGCGAGCTGCGCGTGGGTCGCGTTGGTGATGAAGTTCTTCGTGCCGTTCAGGATCCAGTCCTCGCCATCGCGCACGGCGACGGTGTGCATCCCCGAGGCGTCGGAGCCGGAGCCCGGCTCGGTCAGCGCCCAGCAGCCAATCCACTCGCCGCTGGTGAGCTTGGGGAGGTAGCGCTGCTTCAGCTCCTCGGAGCCTGCGACGTTGATGTGGCCGATGCCGAGGGAATTGTGGGCGGCGACCACCAGGGCGATCCCGGATTCCACCGCCGCGAGCTCTTCGAGGATATTGACGTAATCGATGTAGGAGAGGGCGGCCCCGCCGTACTGCTCGGGAAAGACGGCGCCGAGGAGGCCGAGGTCACCGAGGGCCTTGATGGTCGGGAGTGGGAAATGCTGTGCTTCGTCCCATTCCATCACGTGCGGGAGAATCTCGGCGGCGGCGAAGTCGCGCACCATCTGCTGGATCTGCTGCTGTTCGGGCGTAAGACTGAAATCCATGACTGCGAAACTCGGGGAAAAAGGTCGCGGGAATCTGGCTGGATGAGGGGCGGGGGGGTAGGGTGAGGGGGCGTCATCCCGAGCGGAGCACGTGGGCGCGTGTCATCCTGAGCGGAGCAGCCCGACGGGCTGCGCAGTCGAAGAGCCTGCCCTGAACGCAGCGAAGGGACCGCCTTCCCTGCGCTCGGAGAGAGGTCCTTCGACTGCGCCCGCTGCGCGGGCTTCGCTCAGGATGACACGCGCCCCTCACCTGATGCCAGTATCGAACTGCAACGTTACCCCACGCGTTTCCGGCGCCACCACCGTCAGGGGCTGCGAGACGATGCCTGCCCCCATGATCGGTGCGCTCGCGGCGGGGATCACTTCATAGCTACCTGGGGCGAGCGCGATGGTGAAGCGCCCGTCGGCGTCGGTTCGGAAGCGCAGGACGACTCTGTCATTTCGAACGACGGTGAAGTCGGCGACCAGGGGTCCATCGCACGCCTGCCCCACCTGGCAGACTGGCTGGATCGGGCCGCGCGTGATGGTGCCGTCGACGGGGACGGCGTCGGCGCCTGTGGCTGAGCCGCAGGCCGTGAGGAGGATGAGGAGGGCGAGGCCCCATGCATGGGGCCAGGCGTGCCTCGCCCCTACCGATGCTGCCATCGGTCCGCTGCCTGTAGCACGGTGCGTGGGCCGTCGCTGCGGAGCCAGCTGCGGGCGGGTGATTGCTCGCGCAGGTGGGCGTCGAGGAAGGCGGTGGAGATCGCCTGGATGGCGCGGTGGTGCGCCGGGTTCCGAGTGGACTGGCCACGCCGCACTGGCGAGTCGCCGAAGGCGTTGTGCTCAGCGCCATCGAGCACCAGTTCATACCCATCGGTTCGGCTGGAGAGCGCGGGAAA
>JBBRGR010000366.1:0-2999 GCA_038223815.1 Gemmatimonadales bacterium | reverse complement strand
ATCGAGCAGGCCGGCGAAGAAGAGTCCCAGCATGAACGACAGGCCGACGAGACCGGTCAGCTTCAGCCAATTGCGCGTGTGATTCGACATGTGTGCAGTCCCGGGTGGTGTATGTCCGGCAGGCCGGGTCCCCATGTGGGATCCCGGCCCGCTGTTGCTGCATAATACTCCGGTGTGCGACCGAAAGATTCGGTCGCGCCGATCCGGCTACGCCTTGGGGGCGTCGTCCACGATCTCGTAATCGGCTTCGACGGCGTCGTCCTTCGGGGCACCACCCTCGGTCGTGCCCCCTGCCGGCGCCTCCGCATCCCCGGAGGGAGCATTCTGGTAGAGCGAGGCACCCGCCGCCGAGTAGGCGACGTTCAGCTCGTCGAGCGCGCTGCGGATCTTCTCCGGCTCGCCGGTGCGGAGCGCCTCCTTGCCCGCCTCGACCGCCGTGTCCAGCCGCTCCTTCGCGTCCGCGGCGAGGCGATCCACCCATTCCTTGGAGTCCTTTTCGACCTTGTAGACCAGACCGTCAAGCTGGTTGCGGGCCTCGATCTGGTCGCGGCGCGCCTGGTCCTCCTTGGCGTTGGCCTCGGCCTGCTTGACCATGGCGTCGATGTCGCTGTCCGACAGCCCGCTCGAGGCCTCGATCCGGATCTTCTGCTCCTTGCCGCTCGCCTTGTCCTTGGCCGAGACGTGGAGGATGCCGTTGGCGTCGATGTCGAAGGTCACCTCGACCTGCGGCATGCCGCGCGGGGCGGGCGGGATGCCCGTCAGCTGGAACTTGCCGATGGTGCGGTTGTCCTGTGCCATCTGCCGTTCGCCCTGCAGCACATGGATCTCGACCGTGGTCTGGTTGTCCTCGGCCGTGCTGAAGGTCTCCGACTTCTTGGTCGGGATCGTCGTGTTGCGCGGGATGAGGACCGTGCCCACGCCACCCAGCGTCTCGATCCCGAGGGAGAGCGGGGTCACGTCGAGCAGCAGGACATCCTTCACTTCGCCGCCAAGCACGCCGCCCTGAATCGCCGCGCCGATCGCCACAACCTCATCGGGGTTGACCGAGCGGTTCGGCTCCTTGCCGAAGAAGGCCTTGACGATCTCCTGGATCTTCGGGATCCGGGTCGAACCACCCACCAGGATGATCTCGTCGATCTCGCTCGGCTTGAGGCCGGCATCCTTGAGGGCCATCTCCATCGGGGGCATGGTCCGCTGGATCAGGTCGTCGCAGAGCTGCTCGAACTTGGCCCGCGTGAGCGGCAGGTTCAGGTGCTTCGGCCCCGAGGCGTCGGCCGTGATGAACGGCAGGTTGATGTCGGTCTGCGTGGTGCTCGACAGCTCCATCTTGGCCTTCTCGGCGGCTTCCTTGAGCCGCTGCAGCGCCATCGGATCCTTGGAGAGGTCGATCCCCTGGTCCTTCTTGAACTCCGCCACGAGCCAGTCGATGAGCTTCTGGTCGAAGTCATCGCCGCCGAGGTGGGTGTCACCATTGGTGCTCTTGACCTCGAAGACGCCGTCGGCGAGCTCGAGGATCGAGATATCGTAGGTGCCGCCGCCGAGGTCGAAGACCGCGATCTTCTCGTCCTTCTTCTTCTCGAGGCCATAGGCCAGCGCGGCGGCGGTCGGCTCGTTGATGATGCGCAGCACCTCGAGGCCGGCGATCTTGCCGGCGTCCTTGGTGGCCTGGCGCTGCGCGTCATTGAAGTAGGCCGGGACCGTGATGACCGCCTTGTCGACGCTGTGGCCGAGGTAGTCCTCGGCGGTCTGCTTCATCTTCTGGAGGATCATCGCCGAGATCTCGGCCGGGGTGTACTTCTTCCCCTGGATCTCGACGGCCGCGAGGCCGTTGGCACCATCGGCCACCGGGTACGGCACGCGCGAGGCCTCTTCCTTGACCTCGGCGGCGCGGCGGCCCATGAAGCGCTTGATCGAGAAGATGGTCTGCTTGGGGTTGGTCACGGCCTGTCGCTTGGCGACCTGACCGACGAGCCGCTCGCCATCCTTGGTGAACGCGACGACCGAGGGGGTGGTCCGCCCGCCTTCGGCGTTGGGGATGACGACGGGATCGCCGCCCTCCATGACGGACACCACCGAGTTGGTGGTGCCGAGGTCAATGCCAATAATCTTCGAGGCCATGTCCGCTCCTGGGCGTCGGCGTCACAACGGCGCCCAGGCGAATCCCGGACGCGATCCCCAGAAGAAAAGCAATCAGCGTACCGGGATTGACTGCCGGAATGGCAGGGTTCTCCCGCCTGTCATCCTGAGCGAAGCCCGCGTAGCGGGCGAAGTCGAAGGACCTCTCAACGTGGCAATAGGTCCTTCGACTGCGCAGCCCTTCGGTCTGCTCCGCTCAGGATGACAGCATTACCCTCACGGCACCCAGCGCTTCGCCACCGCCTGCGCCGCATCCAGCTCCTTTCGGAGGACCACGGCCCGCTGACGCGCGTCCCGTCCCACCTTCTGATCTGCGCCGCTGGTCATGCTGGCGAGGTAGGAGATATGGGCCTGGAGGCCCGGCTTGCCGTAGCGGACCGGTTCGGTGTTCAGGGCGGCGGCGAGGGCCTGGACCGCCCGGAGGGTGTCCGCGGCCGCCGGACCGGCGGTGGCGAGGCGGCTCTCGGCGGTACGGACCCGGGCGACCAATTGGGTCACCTCAGTGACCATCCCGCGCATCTGGAGGTTGTGGCGGTACTGGGCCACCAGGTCGGCCTCGGTCGTGCCGTCGGCGGCGATGCGTGGGTCAATTCGCACCCGGAGCGGCGCAGAGCGAATCTGATCACCCACGGTCAGGCGAACCGTGTAGCGCCCCGGGGGCGCACCGAGTCCGTCGCTGGTGCGGACATCCCAGGTGAAGCGATTGATGCCGGCGTTGGTGCTCGGCCGCGCGGCTGCCCCACCACCACCCCGCCCACCGCGGCCGGCCATCATGGCGGCGTCAGGGTCGTCGGGGTCGACGTTTGCCGCCGCCGCAGGGCGGGGAGTCGGCGCGGGCGCGGCCGTCCCCGGGGCGCTCGTGT
>JBBRGR010000365.1:0-3001 GCA_038223815.1 Gemmatimonadales bacterium | reverse complement strand
TGCGCACGGTGGAATCTGGTCCCCTTCGAAGGCCGCTTCGAGGCGATTGAAGATTGTGAGCGTCGTTTCCGCAACATCATTGTACGCTTCTCGACCGGGAGCATCGGCATCGCGCGGCTCCCGGAGGGACTGGAGCTGGTGCGGATTGGGGCCGCCCTCCGGCCGGAGTTCGCCGCGTGGCGCTATGGGCGGGAACTGCTCCGCCGGCGTCGGGGAGGGCTCCCCTTCGGCGTCCCACGTGGGCACACGGGAATTGCGACCGTGCTCTCCGATGTGGCCACGATGTTCGGCACGCTGCTCATGCTCCCCTTCCTGGAGGACGCCATCGGGGCACGTCATGCGGTGAGCTCCGTGCGCCTCGTGCGTGATCCGCATACTGGGAACCTGCTGCGGGTGCGCGCCATCGCGCTGGTCCGTTCGGTCCTGACGCGGCATGACGGGGCGTGGTCGTTGGAGGTCCCCTATCGCAGCGAAGTGGACCTGCAGCTCGGCGACGATCCGCTCGCCATCACCTCGATCCGCGATTTCCCGGCCGTGGGCTTCTTCCGTGGGACGCAGCTGCATGATGGACTCAGTCGAGTCTTGCCGACGCTCGAACGCGCCCGCCCGACCAAAGGCATGGTACAGGAGGCGACGCGATTGCTTGAGCGAAGCTCAGCCGATCCGGATCTGCTCTACGGCTACGTCGCAGGGCGACCGCTGCGCTTCGAGACACGTGAGGATTTCCCGTTGAGTGAGGTGCCCCCCGAAGTGCGACTCGCCCTCGAGATGGCAGCCCACGAGGTGACCGAACGACGCGCGCTCGCGGGGGAATTGACACTCCTCGAGCGCGAGTGGCGCGACGCCGAGCGTCTGGCGGCGATCAGCGATGCGCTCTCGGTCCCGGCATCGATCGAGACGGAATTTCGGACGCGGTTGGATGGCGGGCCCGATGTCACCGCGTGACGTCGTCGGGCTGACCGCGAACGCGGTCCCGCTGATCACCGGTCTGGTCACCCTCTGCTGGCTCGCCAGCCTGGCGCGGCGCGATGCGTCGCTGGTCGACCGGATCTGGGGGATGGGCTTCGTCCTGCTGGTGCTCCACCATGCCGCCTCTGCGGCGACGGTCGACGGACTGCTGCTGGTGCTCGTGGTGCTCTGGGGCGTCCGGCTGAGCTGGCACATCACTCGGCGCAACTGGGGCCATGGCGAGGACCCACGCTACGCCGCCATGCGCGCCCGGAACGGAGCCCGTTGGTGGTGGCAGAGCTTCTTCACGGTCTTCCTGCTGCAGGGCGTTTTGATGCTCCTCATCGGCCTGCCGTTGGCCGCGATCGCCTCCCCGGGGGCCAGCTGGGGACGCATGTTGGGCACCCTGCTCTGGGCGATCGGCTTCGCCTTCGAGGCCGGGGGCGATTGGCAGTTGAGCCGCTTCCGCGCGGACCCCGCCAATCGCGGCCGCGTGCTCGACACCGGCTTCTGGCGTTACACGCGGCACCCGAACTACTTCGGCGATGCGCTCCAATGGTGGGGCTTCTGGTGCTTCGCGGCCGGGGCCGGGCTCTGGTGGACCGTCCTCTCCCCGATCGTGATGACCCTGCTGCTCCTCAAGGTCTCCGGGGTGACGCTGCTGGAATCGGCGCTGGTGGAGAGCAAGCCCGGCTATCGGGACTATGTCCGGCGGACCTCGGCGTTCGTGCCGTGGCCGCCGAAGCCGGCCGGGCGCGGCTGAAGCCCCAATCGGACGACCGTTTTAGGTTTGTTGCGTGCATCGTCCGCCGCGCATTGATATGCGCGACTGAATAGAATCGACGTTTTCGGTCCGCGCCGTGACAGGCGCGGCTGGAGAAATCTTTCCATGTCTTTCGTTCGCATCTCCGAATTGAGCCAGCATGTCGGCGCCGTCGTCACGGTGCCGGGCTGGGTCGTCACGACCCGTTCGTCGGGGAAGATTGCCTTCTGCGTGATGCGCGATGGCACCGGCTATCTGCAGACGGTCTTTCCGAAGAATGAAGTGGTCGAGGGCGCATGGGAGCGCTTCGCGACGTTGACGCAGGAAGCCTGCATCACGGTCACCGGGATGGTGCGTGAGGAGGCCCGCGCCCCGGGCGGGTACGAGCTGACGGCGAGCGAGGTTGTGGTCACGGCGCCGAGCGTGGACTATCCGATCTCGCCGAAGGAACACGGCACCGCCTTCCTCTTCGAGCATCGGCACCTCTGGCTGCGCAGCAAGAAGCAGGTCGCCATCGCCCGGGTGCGTCACGAGATCGAACAGGCGATCCACGACTTCTACTACGCCCGCGGCTTCATCCGCGTCGACACGCCGATCCTCACCGGCTCGATCGGCGAGCAGGCCGGCGATCTCTTCGCGACGCAGTACTTCGACCTCGGCCAGGCGTACCTCGCCCAGACGGGGCAGCTGTACGGCGAGGCGGCGGCGGCCGCGCACGGGAAGATCTACACCTTCGGCCCGACGTTCCGCGCGGAGTAGAGCAAGACGCGCCGGCACCTGACCGAGTTCTGTATGATCGAGCCGGAAGTCGCCTTCAACGACTCCAACGCCAACATGGAGTTGCAGCAGGACTTCGTGTCGTACCTGGTCGCGCGTGTACTCGAGCGGCGCACGGAAGAGCTGAAGGAACTGGAACGCGACCTCGCCCCGCTGGAGAGGGTCACCGGGCCGTTCCCGCGGATCACCTACACCGAGGCGATTGTCACGCTGCAGGCCCAGGGCTCCGACATCCAGTGGGGCACCGAGGTCGGTGCCGACGACGAGACCGCGCTCGCCAAGGCGTACGACAAGCCGCTCTTCGTGATGAACTATCCGAAGGAAGTGAAGGCGTTCTACATGAAGGAAAATCCTGACGATCCGCGCACCGTGCTGAACAACGACTGCCTCGCCCCGGAAGGCTACGGCGAAATCATCGGCGGGTCAGAGCGGGAAGGGGACTACGACAAGCTGCTGCAGCGGATCACGGACCAGGGGCTCGACCCGGCCTCCTACGGCTGGTACCTCGACCTC
>JBBRGR010000364.1:0-3014 GCA_038223815.1 Gemmatimonadales bacterium | reverse complement strand
GAGTTGCAGCTTCCCGGCGTGATCGAGCAGCTGGCGGCACGTCCGCGTGGCTTGATTCTCGTGACCGGCATCACCGGCTCCGGAAAATCCACGACGCTCGCCGCCATGATCGAGCACATCAATCGCACGCGACGGGTGAACATCATCACGGTCGAGGACCCGATCGAATTTCTCCATCGGGACCAACTCGCCAATGTCTCGCAGCGCGAAGTGGGCTCGGACACGCATTCGTTCGCCGCGGCGCTGCGCCACGTGCTGCGTCAGGATCCCGACGTCATCCTGATCGGCGAGATCCGGGACGCCGAGACGATGGACACCGCGCTCAAGGCGGCCGATACCGGCCACCTGGTGCTCTCCACCATCCACACGACCGACGCCACGCAGAGCATCTCGCGCATCCTGTCGTTCTATCCGCCGCACCAGCACGGCGAGATCCGGATGCTGCTCTCCACCGCCCTCGCGGCGGTGATCTCGATGCGGCTGGTCCCCCGGGCGGATGGTCGGGGCCGGGTGCCCGCGATCGAGGTCCTCGGCAATTCGGCGGCCGTCGCCGACCATATTCGCGACGTGGCCACGGCGCTCGACATCCCCGACCGCATCGCCGACGGGGGCGTCGCCGACGGGATGCAGTCCTTCGACCAGTCGCTCATGCGCTGGCTGCAGGACGGGGCGATCAGCTATGACGACGCCGTGCGCAGTGCCACGAACCCGAGCGAGTTCGCGCTGCGGGTCTCGGGCATCTCCGCGGCCTCCGACCGCACCTTCAACGACCTGGGGAGCTGATGTTTCGCAAGGTGATGGTAGCCAACCGCGGCGAGATCGCGCTCCGCGTGATTCGTGCCTGCCGGGAACTCGGCATCCGGACCGTCGCCGTGTACAGCGAGGCGGACCGAGAATCCCTGCATGTCCGATTTGCCGACGATGACGTCTGCATCGGGCCGCCCCAGGGGCGGCTCTCCTACCTCCGGATCCCCAACCTGATCGCCGCCGCCGAAGTGACCGGTGCCGATGCGATTCACCCCGGGTACGGCTTTCTCGCGGAAAATGCGGAGTTCGCCGACACCTGTCGCGCGTCCAACATCGCGTTCATCGGGCCAACGGGTGATCAGATCCGTGCCATGGGCGACAAGGCCTCCGCCCGGCGACTGGCGGCCGAGGCCGGCGTGCCGACCGTACCGGGCTCGCCCGGGGTGATGAAGGATGCCGACGAGGGGCTCCTCGTGGCCGAGGGGATCGGCTTTCCGGTCATCATCAAGGCGACGGCGGGTGGCGGCGGGAAGGGGATGCGCATCGCGAATGATGCCGAGCAGTTCGCCCAGCTCTTCTCGCTCGCCCAGAACGAGGCGCTCTCCGCCTTCGGCAATGGCGACGTCTATGTCGAGAAGTTCCTCGCGCGGCCGCGGCACGTCGAGATCCAGGTGCTGGGTGACTTGCACGGCACGGTGATCCACCTCGGGGAGCGGGACTGCTCGGTGCAGCGCCGCCACCAGAAGCTGATCGAGGAGTCGCCCTCGCCCGCGCTCACCCCGGAACTGCGCACGCGGATGGGGGACGCCGCGGTGCAGCTCGCCGCCGCCATCGGCTACGCCGGCGCGGGGACGATCGAGTTCCTCCTCGACGAAGACGGCTCGTTCTATTTCATGGAAATGAATACCCGGATCCAGGTCGAGCATCCGGTCACCGAGATGGTGACGGGGCATGACCTCGTGAAGGAACAGATCCGCGTGGCAGCCGGCGAGCCGCTCTCCTTCGGACTGTCGCCGATGGTTGGACACGCGATCGAAGTCCGCATCAATGCCGAGGATCCCTACCGCAACTTCCAGCCATGCCCGGGCCTCATCACGGCGTATCATCCGCCCGGAGGCCCCGGGGTGCGCGTCGACACGCACGTCTATGCCGGCTACACCGTGCCGCCGTACTACGATTCGCTGCTCGCCAAGCTGACCGTCTGGGGACGCGACCGTGATGAGGCACTGGCACGGCTGGGCCAGGCGCTCGATTCGTTCATCCTCGAGGGGATCAAGACGACGATCCCCTTCCTGGCGCGCGTCATCCGCCATCCGGATTTCATTGCGGGCACCATCGACACGAAGTTCCTCGAGCGGGAGTCCCACCTGCTGCGTCCCGAGCAGGCGACCGGCGAGTCCCTCGGCGCGTGAGCGTCCACGTCGCGTTCACGCCGCTCGGGCTGCCGCCCGCGGACGTGGCCGGCAGGACGGTCGTGGTGGTGGACATCCTCCGCGCCACCACCACGATCACCGCGGCGCTGCATCACGGGGCCCGCGGCGTCATTGTCGCGGGAGGGATGGACGAGGCGATCACCCTCGCGCAAACGCTCGACAAGAGCGATGTGCTCCTCGCGGGCGAACGTCACTCCATCCCCATTCCGGGCTTCCATCTGGGCAACTCCCCGCGCGAGATGCTCCCTGCGGCAGTCGGCGGCAAGACCCTCGTCATGACCACGACCAACGGCACCCGGGCACTGCTGGCCACGGGCGGTGCCCACGAAGTGCTCGTCGGCGCGGCGGTCAATCTCTCGGTCGTGGGGGCACGACTCCGCGCTGCCGTCGAAGCCGGGCGCGAAGTGCTGGTGCTCTGTGCCGGCCGCGAGCATGGCTTCGGGATGGACGATGCCTACCTCGCGGGCCGCCTGGTGATCGAGGCGATGAATGGACGGCGCCTCCGCAAGGGACTCAATGATGCCGCGATCGTGTCGGTGGATCTGGTCCGTCGCTACGGCAACCGCATCGATCGGGCACTCGCGCTCTCCGCGGCTGGCCGCGAACTCTCGCGGCTTGGCTTCGCCGCCGACCTCGAGGCCGCCGCGGCGGTCGACGCCCACCCCGTTCTTCCGCTCTATCATGACCGGCGGGTGACGCTCCCGGCGCCGCGCGCGTGAGCGTCGAGAATCGTCGTCGCCTCTGGGCCGTGCTCGCGCTGGTGGGAGGGGCCTTCCTCGCCCTCGCGCTCCTCCCCTTCAACCTGACCGGGCCGCTCGGCTCCACCCTGGGCCC
>JBBRGR010000363.1:0-3016 GCA_038223815.1 Gemmatimonadales bacterium | reverse complement strand
CAAGGTCGAGGGCAGCGCCCGGCTCGAGACCCAGCTGGAGTTCCTCACCGGCGGGCCGTACAAGGGCAAGGACGCGATCACCGACCGACTGCGCGGGGCTGAGTGATGGCCGACCTGCGCAGCACGATCTTCTCTGCTCTGACGGGCCGGTCAGCCGATGTCTCCGGCAAGGCCGGAGGCGCCCTGCACGGCATGCTGATGGCCGTCGGCGGCCCTTCGTCGAAGACGCGCTCGGGCATCGACCTCACCAACGCCGCCAAGAGCCTGGGCGTCAGCCGGCGCACCGTGGAGCGCTGGGTCAAGACCGCGCAGACCGGTTCTGGGCAGCGCCCGTCCGCGCCCCACGCCGCCTCCTTGGCCAAGCGGGCCAGGCAAGCGGCAACCACCAAGGCGGGGCGCCGGGCGGCCTTGGCTACCTCCACCGTGCGCCAGGCGATCACCTCGCGCGGGGCGCGACTGGCGATCACCGGGAACCAGGGGCCTCGCGCGGCCGGGCAGGACTACATGCGCCGGCGCACAACCCAGCTCGACCTGGATCCCGCCGACGCCGAGGCGATGCTCACGGCCTGGGAGAACGGTGGGGACAAGGGCTTCATGGCCTGGGCCACCAACCACTGGGGCCAGGAGTACCTCGACGACTGGAAGTTCGACGACGTCGACGTGATCGACGTCGAGCGCCCCTACGGCGGCGGCTGGCGATGACTCCCATCGCACCGACATGGACCCGGGCCCGGCTCGAGCGGGTGATGTGTCTGCGGTTCGGGTTCGCCCACGACGGCACCTCACCGGACACCGCCAACGCGGCCGCTGCCTTGGGGGTGAGCCGGCGCACCGTGCAGCGGTGGCTGCATGCGGCTCACGGTCGCTCCTTGGCGCACATCCCGCCACGGCGCCTCGAGCAGCTGGTCGAGCTGCTGCTGCCGACGGCCGAGACCAGGGCCCGTGAGGCGCAGCAGGCCCGCTACGCCGAACGGGCCATCAGTGGACTGCACCTCCCGCGCAAGATGGGAATCAAGCCGGCCTGGGAACGGCAGCGGTGGCTGGAGCCGCATGTCGTCGTCGTCCTCGAGATCCGCGTCCGTCACCTACGGATCAGGCAGCTGGCGATCGCCAGGGCCGAGGAGACGCGAGTCAGCGAACTACATCGGCGAGGACGAATCATCGACCAAGCCGTAGTACCCACTCGATTCCACGCCACCGTCGTGGCCCACCGCGCTCTCAGCGAGCTCGCGCCGTGGCGGTTCCAGGCACTACCCGAGCAGGTGCAGCAAGGATTCACTCAGTCCTGGTTGGACGACGCCCCTCCATCTCGATTGGCCCGGTGGGCCGTGGACCTCAAGGCTGCCCTGGAGCCACCGGCCTCCGCGCCTCGGCGGCGACGGACTTCCGGCGCCGTGGGCGCCGCCCACTAGGCGGGCACGTAGATAGGAGGATTCGGGCATGAGCACTCAGCCGCGTCTTCAACGTTGGGAACGACTTTCTGAATGGCCCTTGACCGCCGCCGCGTTGGTCTTCCTGGTCGCTTACGCCTGGCCGATCCTGAACCCAGGTCTGGACGGCGACGTAGCCGAAACCTTGCGCCTAGTCACTTGGACGGCGTGGGCGCTGTTCGTCGTCGACTACGTCGTGCGCCTCGCCCTTGCGACCGATCGGGGCCGGTTCTTCATCCACAACATCTTCGACCTGCTTGTGGTCGCTCTCCCACTACTGCGGCCCCTACGGCTGCTACGACTGCTCACGCTGCTTCATGTCCTGAACCGACACGTGGCAGGCTCCCTGCGCGGCAGGGTGGTCACCTACGTAGTGGGTGCCACCACGCTGGTGCTATTCATCGCAAGCTTGGCCATCCTCGAAGCGGAGCGCGGAAAGCCCGACGCCAACATCGAGACTTTCGGCGACGCGCTGTGGTGGTCAGCATCGACGGTCACCACCGTCGGCTACGGCGACCAGTTCCCGGTGACCGCCTCGGGGCGGCTGGTCGCCGTCACTCTCATGCTGTGCGGCATCGCGCTCATCGGAGTCGTCACGGCCACATTCGCGTCCTGGCTGCTCGACAAGGTCAAGGAGGTCGAGGAGACCACTCAGGCCGCCACCCGGCGCGACATTCAGGAACTCACTCGTGAACTGGCCGAGTTGCGAGCTGCCCTCTCTGTCACGAAGACCACTCCAACCGGCTGAGGCCACGGGCCACAGGTGCGTAAGGGCCGGCAACTTGGGCAAGGTGATGCAGAACCGGATCGTCCTACAGCTGTCAGGGCTGGCATCCTGTGACGAGTGTCAACCTCGGAAGAATCCGCAGGCGAGCGGCTGTCCAAGACCGTTTTGCGCGACTTCGGTCAGCCAATCCCAGACGAGGAGCGCAACTACCAGGCGCCCTCGTACCGGGTGACGCTGGCGCGGCAGGAGGCCCCACTTCCGGTGCTGCTCCGGCACGCGCTCACCCTCATCGGGCTACGCCACAACGGGCCCGGCGAGAAGGTCGCGTGGTGGGTGCCGTTCACGTACAAGGGGTATCCCTGCGAACTGTCGAACGAAAAGTTCGGGCTCCGACTTCGCATCGGCGGAGACCTGGCCGAAGAGCGGGCGCATGCACTGCTGACGGAGATGCGGAGAAAGCTGGTGTCGGCCGTCAGGACGGTGGAGGAGCTACTGAGCGAGACGGCAGGCGACACCCTCAACGCCGGCAATGTCACGGTAGTAAACCAGCACCAACAGTTGCGCCGGGCCTACGACTACTTCCGCGAGCGGGCCACCAACCCGGACGTGGTCGAGGACGTGCACGAGACCGGGCCGAGCGAGGGCGGAGGCACCTGGTCGACCTTCCAGCTGGGCAGGAGCGTGATGGCGCGGAATGCCTCCCACGATCTCGTGGCCGCGATCTCGGCCTTCCTGAGTGCGCTGGAGCATGATCTCGTTCTGGCGCTGCCCTTCCTTGACTTCAACCCGGCGACGGACGACCTCACCAAGATCATCGGTGACCGCTGGGGCGAGAAGTGGCGGCGCGTGGTCGGCCACT
>JBBRGR010000362.1:0-3017 GCA_038223815.1 Gemmatimonadales bacterium | reverse complement strand
GCCCGAGATGGCGAAGGTTTCCTGGGAGATCATCGCGCGGGCGAGCTGGGCGGCAGGCGCCGGCGCCGGTCGCCGCAGCAGCACCAGAAGCAGGACTGCCGCGCCAGCCGCCGCGAGGAAGACCTCGGGAATGCCCACGATGGCCGACGGGTGGCTCGCGAGCACCGCACGCAACCAGACCCGCGTGAGCAGCATGTCCCAGAAGAGCGGCAGCACGAGGAAACCGGCGAGCAGCCACAGCCGGTTGCTGTGCTGCAGGGCGCGGTAGGCGGTGACAACAGGCGACCACACGAGCAGCAGCGTCAGCGCGAGCATCGGCAGCCAGAGAATGGTGCCGGGAGCGAGGACACGGGCCACCGACATCTCGTCGCCGCCTTGCATCAGCACCATCATCACCCGCGCCAGCGGGAGATTGGCCAGGATCAGGGTCACCCCGGCGCGGGCTTCGCCGTGGTGGATCATCGCGCGCCCACCCCAGATCAGCAGCCAGGTGAGCAGCGGGCCGGCAAGCGTGGCCAACACCGAGAACCCCGTCGGCGCGCAGCCGGCGGGGCGATGGAATCCCCCGAAACTCATCGTTCCCCAGCCGCCGCAGGTGAGGCGGACGGCGACGTGATGCATGAGTTCATGCGCCCCCAGGCAGAGGAAGGAGAGGGCGGCGAACTGCAGCAGATAGCGGACGTTCAAGGGCAACCGTGTCATGCGGAGAACGACGGAGGGGGCGGGAGATGAGTTTCAGGGTGTAACACCCCTGCGACCCGACTGGGGAAGCAGGGGCGCAGGGTTTCACGTAGAGGCTCACGGATTCACGCAGAGGCGTAGTGATTCACGCAGGAGCGCGGGAGTTTAGGGTTCATGCCGCCGCCGCCGCCCCATCATGTCCTTCTTCTCCATGGCGTTGTAGGCGTTGAAACGCTCGGCCTTGAGCGCCATCGCATCCAGTCGAGTCCCGTGTCGGGCGGCCGTCTCCTCGAGGTCGTCGACCAGGCAGAGGATCTCGGGCATCCCGTCGGCGTACTCGCGGATCCGGCGCGCGGTCGCGAACAGAATCTCGGGGCCATGGACCATGTCACCGCCGCGGTTCCGCTCGGTCGACTCCTGTCGCGCCTTGGCGGCGTAGCTGGTGGCGACGGCCAAATCCACCTGCTGGTCGCGCGGCTGGATATCGTTCTCGGCGTGCCGAGCATACTCCCACTGGTAGCGCGCCTGAGGGGCGCCGAGGGCATCGTCGCGATCAGTGAGACGGGCGCTGAGGCCGATGGCCTCGCCGACCACGCCGTGCGGGAAGGTCCCCCGGAGCAGCACGTCCACCTGCTCACGCGAGACGAGGTCGTTGAGGGCGATCTTCACGGTGCGGTCTCGGTGCGTCATGCGCCGCTGATCCATGCAGTGGACCATCATCCCCTCGTCGACGTCGAGCACGAGCATCGCGTCACGGGCAACCACCTCAAGCGCCTCGCCCAGTTCGCTCGTCAGGAAGTCGGGAAGCTGGCCGGCGTCGGTGAGGTAGTAGAAGTTGCCGCCGCCCTCGCGGGCCATACCCTCCATCAGCCGCTCGTCGAAGCCGGCGCCGATCCCGAAGGTGGTGGTGACCACGCCGCGCGCTCGCAGCGCGCCGGCGTGCTGCTCGAGCTCCTCCGCGGACGTGATGCCGTTGTTGGCGTGTCCGTCGCTGAGCAGCAGTGTCCGTGCAACCGACTGCTCGCGACCGGAGGCCGCGACCTCCTCGCATCCACGCAGCCAGCCGCCGGAAAGGTTGGTCGAGGAGCCCGCCGCCAGACGATCAATCGCCTGAAGCAACCGACGACGATGGGTGCTGTCGAGCAGTGCGCCCTCAGCGAGCAGTTCGACCCGCGCATCGAAGGCGACCAGCGCCACGAAGTCGTCCGGGCCGAGCATGGTTACGGCCTTGCGGGCCGCTTCCTTGGCGAGCTCGATCGGCCGACCGCTCATCGACCCGGACTTGTCGATGACGAGGGCGATGTCGAGGGGGAGGCGCTCGATGCGCGTGGGTGCTTCCGGGGCGGTGCACTGCACACGGAGGTAGCGGGTGCTTCGGGCCTCCGCGCGCACCAGGCGGCGGTCGGCAGTGAGGCGCAGGGTCATGTCGTCTCTCCTTCGGTCACGGTCTTGTGTGCCAGTGCGACCAACTTCTCCACCAATTTCTGCTCGGGGTGTGACAGGGGCCGCCGCACATGCAGCTCGATCAGGGGGCTCAACGTGATTCGGTCCCACGTGGTGCTTGTCGGCGTCGCGTCACCGGGCGCTGCACCACTCGGCCCAGCTATTGGACTTCTGCCGAGCCGCACCGACCTGGCATAGGCGGCCGCCGCGCTGCGACCGGTGCCCAGCAGGGCCAGCTCCCGCTCGACGCCTTCGTCGTCCAGCGTGGCGACCCTTCCCCGCACTTCGGCGAGGGTCAGCCGCCGTTCCTGCCACGCCTTGATCAACTGGAGCCGCTTCAGCTCGGCCTGGCCGTAGCGCGCCTCCCGCCCCCGGGTGCCCGGCGCCGCCAAGAGCCCCTCCTGCTGGTAGAAGCGGACGGTGCGGACCGTGAGGCCGGCGCGGTCGGCGAGGCCTTGGATGTCGAAGTCGTCGGGTTCGATGAGCATGGGCATATTTTACAGCATTACTGGCATTGTGTCAAATTGCCAAATCTCCGTGACCCTTTCTCTCCCTATCCGCCCGCACGGGGCGGTGGTTGCCGGGGTGTCGCTCGACGGTGCGAGGTTGGTCCACCCATCAGATCGCTCGAATGATCCGGACCCCAGGGTGGAGGTGCCAGAACAGGCGCAACCCCAATGGGTATGCGCCTTCCAGCCAGGTGGCGCGTGCAAGAAGGAAGGCGACACACGTCACCTCATGCACACCGCAACCCGATGGAGCACACCATGAATCACGATACGATGGCCGGCACCTGGAAGCAGCTGCGCGGGAAGGCGAAGATCGCGTGGGGCAAACTGACCGATGACGATCTCGACGTGATCGACGGCAAGAAGGATCAGCTGGTGGGCAAG
>JBBRGR010000361.1:0-3045 GCA_038223815.1 Gemmatimonadales bacterium | reverse complement strand
AGGGCTTCCCCGGTGGCTCGCTTATCGCCGGCCCGAGTGGCGATGTGCTCGTGCGCGCGCCGCTCTTCGAAGACGCGACGATCCAGGTGACCCTGCCGCTGGACGAGATCGCGCGGGTGCGCGCCGGCTCGCCGCTGCTGGCAGACCTCGAGGCGCGACTGCCGCATCTGGTGGAATCGCTGGAGCGTGCGCGGACGCGACGTGATAGCGAGCGCAGGGCGTGCACCGCCCGGCCCCCGATCCAGTCCACGCCGGAGGTCACCGCCCCCGCGCTGCATGACGCGCTCCTGATCGACCCCGTGCTGACGCGTCGCTGGTTGGTGGAATTCCTCCGCGATGAGGTCCAACGCCGCCGCGGCTTCAGCAAAGCCATTCTCGGACTCTCCGGTGGCGTGGACTCGGCGCTGGTGGCCTATCTCGCGGCCGAAGCCTTCGGTCCCGAGAACGTGATCGCCGTGCGCATGCCCTACCGGGCGTCGAGTCTCGACTCGCTCGAGCATGCGCGATTGGTGGTGGACGCCCTCGGCATCACCGAGCGCACCGTGGACATCACCGGGGCGGTGGATGGCTACGCGGCGGCGTGTGGCGACCAGCCGAACGCGGCCCGACTCGGCAACGTCATGGCCCGCACCCGCATGCTGACGCTCTTCGATCTCTCGGCCGCCCTCAACGCCCTGCCTCTCGGCACCGGCAACAAGAGCGAGCGTCTCCTCGGCTACTTCACCTGGCACGCCGACGACGCGCCGCCGGTGAACCCCATCGGCGATCTCTTCAAGAGTCAGGTCTGGGCACTGGCGCGGCACGTCGGCGTGCCCGACGCGATCATCGACAAGCCCGCGTCAGCCGACCTGATCGTCGGGCAGACCGACGAGGCAGACTTCGGCATCTCGTACGCCCGTGCCGACGGCATTCTCGACCTCCTGCTGCAGGGGCACACCCCGAGCACCGTCCACGCGGCCGGCTATACGACCGAGGAAGTGGCCCTGGTCCGCCGCCGCCTGGACGCGACGCACTGGAAGCGGAAGCTGCCGAGTGTGGCGATGGTGAGTCAGACGGCGATCGGGGAGTATTATCTCCGCCCGGTAGACTATTGACATCGATGATCGATGATCAATGATCGATCATCGATTGCCACGAGGACTCGTCTTGTGAGCAACCCCGACTCCCGTCCCATGTCCCACTCGCGCGGCGAAATCTCGACGCTCGTGATGCCGCACATGGCGAACATTCTTGGCGACCTCTTCGGTGGCAACCTGATGGCCATGGTTGACCAGGCGGCGGCGATTGCGGCGATCCGCCATGCGGGTGGCGCAGCGGTGACGGCGTCGATCCACCGGGTGGACTTTCGCGAGCGGATTCCGATCGGATCCCTGGTGACCTGTCGGGCAACGGTGGACTATGTCGGCAACTCCTCGATGGACATCACGGTCGACGTGATCTCCGAGAAGCCGAGCACGGGGGAGCGTCGCCTCACGCATACGGCGCGGATCGTGTTCGTCTCGATTGACGATTACGGCAGGCCGCGCCGGGTCCCGCGGCTCGTGGCGGAGACCGACGAAGAGCGGGTGCGCTACCTGGCGGCAGAACAGTATCGCACCGAGCACGGCACCTCGTGAGCCGCCGTCGCGCGGTGGTGGTCTTGAGTGGGGGCGGCGCGAAGGGTGCCGCGCATCTCGGCGCCGCGCGCGCCTTCCAGGAGCAGGGGATCGAGGTCGTGCGCTGGATCGGGACCTCGATGGGCGCGGTGATTGCGACCGCACTCGCCTCCGGCACGGCACCGGAGGACTTGCTCGAGCGGTTCCTGGCTGTGAAGCGGCGCGACGTGCTGGCGACCGATCGGGTCGCATTGCTGCGTGGTATCTGGGCCAAGGCGTTGCTGAAGCCGGAGCCGTTCCGCCGGGCGATCAGCGAGTTCCTTCCGGTCCACCGTTTCGACCAGCTCACGACCCCGTGCACGATCACCGCAGTGGACGTGCAGCGCGGCCACGAGGTTTGCTTCGGGACCGATGGGCTCGATGCGCCGCTGGTGGATGCGGTGGTGGCGTCGTGCGCCCTGCCACCCTGGTTTCCACCGGCCATGGTATTCGACCGCGCCTACTACGATGGCGGGTTGCACGCCGTGGTGCCGCTGCACCTCGCAGCCGGGATCGCGTGCGACATGGTGATCGTGATTCACAC
Organism: Gemmatimonadales bacterium; assembly: GCA_038223815.1. Taxonomy (GTDB): domain Bacteria; phylum Gemmatimonadota; class Gemmatimonadetes; order Gemmatimonadales; family GWC2-71-9; genus Palsa-1233. Next base: position 867 of record JBBRGR010000361.1, on the reverse strand, counting down.
CGGGCCCGGGTTCGACGAGCAGGGTGAAGTGGTTGCGGTCCCGCCCCCCTTTGTGGCGGCGGTGGACACCGCGATTGGCTGGTTGATGGCGCGCAATACGCACCTGTCGCGGCAGCAGTGGCCTGTGACGCCCGGAACGCCCCCGTTGGTGTGGGTCCGACCGATTTCGGATCGTGGCGCGACCTTCGCGATGGAGCGGATCCCGCAGTATGCCGAACGGGGCTACCACGAAACCCTGCGGGCACTCCTTCAGCATGCGGAGCAGGAATGAGCAGCTTCTGGCGGATTGCCCACTTCATCTCGTTCGTCGCCTGGATTGGCGGCGCGATGGCGGTGATGGTCGCGGGCATGGTGATGCAGCGTCTGGATCGCTCGCTGTGGGGTGGCGTCGCGGATGTGCAGGCCGGGGTGTATCGCTGGCTGATCGGTCCCGGATCGATCCTCGCGGTCGTGTCCGGGTTGATCCTCACGCTGCGGATGTACAACGGCATGGCGGTCCAGGTCGGCGCGTGGCTCGGCATGATGCAGCTCTTCGGCCTGCTGGGCGGTCTCGTCACACTCCTCGGCGCGATGCCAGCTGCGGGGAAGATCGCCCGGCTCGAGCCCCTCGGTGAGACCGCGGCAGCCTTCGACGCCGCGCGGCGTCGCATGGCGATCAACGGCATGATCGGCGGACTGCTCTCGCTCCTCGCCCTGCTGGCGGGCGCCCTCTACCGCATCGGATGACGCTCTCCCGTCGCGATCTTCTCGCGCTGGCCGCGGCCTGCCCCGCATTCGCCGGGCTGGCCGCGGCGCCGCTCCGGGCCGCGAGCGGTGCCGCACTCCCGCACAACCCGGCCTTGCTCATTGGTTTGTATAAAAACAATG
>JBBRGR010000360.1:0-3071 GCA_038223815.1 Gemmatimonadales bacterium | reverse complement strand
GCGGAAGGGGGGTAATGGTGGGCAGTGTACGAGGGGCACTCGCTGGTCACTTGTGCGCTGAGAGCGTCCGAGCTATCACTTGTTCATGGACGACACCCCTGCGACCCTGCTTCGGACCGCCCGTGATCGCGCTGGTTTGAGCCAGCGCGCCCTCGCGGAGCGGGCCTCGACCACGCAGTCCGTGATCGCGCGAATCGAGCTCGGCCGGTCCGTGCCGTCCTGGAGCACGCTGAGCCGGCTTGTGGAAGCGGCGGGATTTGCCCTGGACTGCCGTCTTACTCCGTCGCGCTCCGAGCGAAGCCATATGCTCGACGACGTCGCCCGCATCCTGCGACTCTCTCCTGAGGAACGGCTCGCGGAGGTTGCCAACACCAGCCGTTTTCTGGTGGCGGCGATGCGCCGTGGCTAGCCTTGCGCCGTTCAACCCCGAGCTGATCTTCACCACGCTCGCGATGCATCGCGTGGAGTTCGTCCTGGTCGGCGCCCTTGCCGCACGATTGCACGGCTTCCCCCGTCTGACGGCGGATGCCGATCTCACCCCGGAATGGTCCGAGGCCAACCTCGTCCGTCTCGCCGCGGCGCTTCACGAATTGCACGCAAAGGTGTTCACCGACTCACTGCCCGAAGGGCTGCCGTTCGACTGCAGCGCCGCAACGCTCGCGCGGGGCGAGTTCTGGAATCTCGTGACCTCGGCGGGCAGAATCGATCTGATTGTGCGTCCGGCAGGCACGGAGGGCTTTGCCGACCTGATGCGTGATGCCGTCGCGTTCGAGATCTATGGGGGAATCCTCCACGCGGCGTCGCTGCAGGACATCCTGCGATCCAAGGAAGCAACCGACCGGCCGCAGGACCGCCAGGATGCGCGGGTGATCCGTGAGATGTTGCGATCGGGGTGACCTCCCCGCTGCCGACGTCCATGCATAGCCCATTGGAGGCATCGCCGTTCGAGTCGGGCTTGCAACCGAGGGATCCTTTGGGCCGTATCTCGGGGTATGGAAAGCTCAAGGGTAGCTTTCTCCAACCCCTTCCGCCCGGATTCTGATGCGACTCCTGCCGATCGCCACCTTGCTGCTCGCCATGACCGCCCCCGCTGCCGCCCAAACCCCAGCGCCGGCCGACTCCACGCGTCCCAAGACGAAACCTGCCGTCAAGCTCGAGAAGCTCGACTGGATGGCGGGCTGCTGGGCCGGCGAGACCGGCAAGGACGACCGGGTCGAGGAGCATTGGATGCAGCCGTCCGACAACCTGATGCTCGCGACGACGCGCTATCTTACCAAGTCCACCGCGACCGGGTGGGAGTTCACGCGGATCGCGGCCACGGACTCGGGGATCGTGTTTGCGGCCGCCTCCAACGGCAAGGAGGAGCACGTCTATACCATGACGCGTCAAGCCTCCGAGTACATCGCCTTCGAGCGGAAGACGACCGAGTTCCCGCAGCGGATCATTTACCGGCGGGCATCGGATGGTACCCTCATCCCGCGCAATGAGGGTGACGGGCAACAGAGCATCGAGTTGCGTCTGCAGCGAGTGCGCTGCCCCGGCGACAAGAAGTAGCCGGGGGGCCGTCTGGCAGCCCTGCTCGAGGCAATCACCACCTTTCTCTTCAAATATCCACCACGACTCTTCGCCCGCGGCGAGTTCGTGGTGGCGCCGGTGCTGCCTGTCTGGCTGCTCTCCCTGCTCGCGATCGCTGCCGTTGCACTCGCCATCTTCGCCAGCCACCGACTGCAGGGCCCCTCGCCGCGGGAACGCTGGATCCTCGGCAGTTTGCGCGCCCTCGCGCTGCTCCTCGTGGTGGCTTGCCTGTTGCGCCCGGCGATGGTCGTCTCGCGCGCGGTGGCGCAACGCAACGTGCTCGCGATCCTGCTCGATGATTCACGGTCCATGCGCATCGCCGATGTCGAGGGTGGACGCCGGATCGAGGCAGTGGCTGCGACCTTCAGCGACTCGGCCGCCCTGGTGCGCCAACTCGGGGAGCGTTTCGCGCTCCGCTTCTTCCGCTTCGCCGGCACGACCTCGCCGCTCATCACCGCGGGTGCCCTCACCGCCACCGGCACGCGCAGTGACCTGGCCGCGGCGCTGGATGGCGTCCGCGAAGAACTCGCCGACGTGCCGCTCGCCGGCGTGGTGCTGGTCACCGATGGCGCCGACAATGGCGCCGCCGACCTGGAGCCACCGCTGCTCGGTTTCCGCGCTCGCCGGGTACCGCTCTACACTGTCGGCGTCGGCTCCGAACGCTTCGCGCGCGATGTCGCCGTGGAGCGCGTTGCCCTCCCGACCTCGGTGCTCGAGGGCGGCGCGGCCGTGGCCGATGTGACGCTCGGCGTGCGTGGCGTCGATGGCGAGACGCTGACATTGACGGTCGAGGCGAACGGACGCGTGGTCCATCAGGAGGATGTCACGCTGCGAGGTGGCCGCGAGGCGCTGGTGGTGCCGCTTCGCATTCCTCCTCTGCCCGAAGGCACCCACCTGATCCTGGTACGGGCCACACCACTCGCTCGCGAGGCCATCACCGAGAACAACGAGGCACACGGTGTGCTTCGGGTGCGGCCCGGTCGCGAGAAGGTGCTCTATTTCGAGGGCGAACCGCGCCCCGAGTTCGGTTTCCTGCGTCGTGCCGTGGCCGATGACAGCGCACTCCAGCTGGTTGCCGTGCTCCGGAGTGCGCCCGGGAAATACCTGCGTCTCGGCGTCGATGACTCGCTCGAGCTCGCCGCCGGCTTCCCGACACGTCGAGCCGACCTCTTCCGCTACCGGGCTATCATCCTCGGCAACATCGAGGCGCCCTTCTTCAGTGGCGACCAGATGCGGATGCTGGGCGAGTTCGTCTCCCGGCGCGGTGGGGCGCTCCTGATGCTCGGCGGCCGCGCGACACTCGCCGAAGGAGGCTTTGCCGGGACTCCAGTGGACGAGGTGTTGCCGCTCGCCTTGCAAGGTGGCGGCGGGGTTGCCAGCAGCGACCAAGTCATGGAGTTCGCGGTACGGCCGACCGTCGCCGGACGCGCCCAGCCGATGCTCCAGCTCGCCGAGACGCCGGCGGCGAGCGCGACGCGGTGGAATGCGCTGCCGCC
>JBBRGR010000359.1:0-3080 GCA_038223815.1 Gemmatimonadales bacterium | reverse complement strand
CTAATCCTTTTCGTAGAAGCGCTGGACGAAGTCCCACGCTTCCTGCGCGTCCTCGCACCAGTGGATGAGGTCGAGGTCGCCGGGCGAAATTACGCCCTCGTCGACCAATGCCTGGAAGTTGACCACCTTGTTCCAGAACTCGCGACCGAACAGCAGGATCGGCAGCGGCCGCACCTTGCCGGTCTGAATCAGCGTCAGCAATTCGAACAGCGTGCCCGCTCCGCCATGGACAAGAGACCAAGGCCGGCGCCCTTTCGTGCGTCCTCGGCCACGAAACCGACGCCATCATCGGTGATCGCCAACTCCACTTGGTCACTCGTGCACGTGAGGCGGATCTCGACTGTGCCGGCTTCCGAATGCTTGATCGCATTCCGGAGGGCTCCCTGCGCGATCCGGAACAATCCCAACTGAACCGGCTTCGGCAACAACTGGGCGTCGCTGCTCACATGCACTGTCACCACGGTACCTGCGCGTGACCCCAGCTCGTCGCCCAACGCCTGCAACGCAGTATCAAGTCCGCGGAGATCGACCAGGGTGGGGTGAAGCTGCCGCGAGATGTCACGCAGTTCATCAGCGAGCTCGCCAAGCGCCTCTCCGTAGTCATTCGCATCCCGGTTGGACAATGCACGCAATCCTCGGCTGACGGAATCCAACCGACCAACCATGTCATCGTGCAACTCGCGCGCGAGGGCCGCGCGCTCTCTGTCTTGTGCCTCGATCAGTCGCCCGGAGAGTGACTGCCGGAGCCGCAGAAGCCGTGACTGCTGCACCACAGCCGTCCCGATGATAGTCGCCAGGAGAATCACACCGACGAGCATGAAGGCGACGACCAACATCATGCGGCAATCTCCCGGGACGTCCGCGGCATGGGCAACAGCGCTCGAATGATGAAACACTGGCCGATGAGCGCCATCACGAGACGCATCGCATAGAGTGCCCGGACCGTTTCTCGATCAGTCGCCCCGATCGCTCGTGAGGTGAGGGCAAGAAAGCTGGTCGGTCCCCCGATCATCATCATGCCTCCAGCAATGAGGAATCCAGTGTCGTACCAAAGCGAGCCGCGGGCCCGACTCGCCCGATATGTCAACGAGAGTCCACCCGCACCCAGGAGCACGACGCCATGAATCGCTCCGGCATACGGTGAGTACTCCGCGGGGGTCTCAGCAGCGAGCAGGACGATGGTGATAAGCCCGAGGTACACGATGGCCGCCGACCGCCATAGCGCTCGGCCGCGTTGATTGCTGACGATTGCCGCGGCAATCCACAGGGCCAACACGCCACTGGGTGCAAACCACAGGTGGGCCGCGAGTTGGCTGTTGTGGTGCGTGGTGCGTGGTGCGTGGTGCGCAGAATCTGTTCGGCGATCCCGGCGATCGCGGTGATTCCGAGCCAGAGCGCTGCGAAGCGCTCTGGCAAGCGGAGGTGACGCCATCGGACAAGGCCGAACACCGACCCGGCTACCTGCATGAGCAGGTAGCAGAGCGCCAGCGCGGTGAACCAGCTCGGTATGTTCACTCGGGTGGAGGGCAGTCCCCGTTCAGGGGACTTGAGCAGTCACAATCGGGGGGACATGGATAGGCCTGCTCTCCAACCCCTGTCCCCGCGGTCCCCGTGTCGTCGGCAACGTCGCCGACGATGTCCTTTCCGTTCTCGTCTGTCGCCACCATCACGTACGTCCACTCGCCACCAGGCTGCATCCCGAGATAGATGCGGATCCCTTCGACACCCGCCCTGGTCAGCAATCGGTCGAAGGCGACACGATCGAAACGAGCAGCTCGCATCGCATCGGGGTGCGACTTCCCCCAGCGGGCGGTCAGCGCGGCAGCGTCCGGAACGGAAATGGTGTGCCGATCACGCATCATGGTGTTCGTGCTCCAGTGAAGATGAGAAGGGGAAAGTCAAAGATATAGACCCCCCCCCTTCCCAATTGGAAGCTGGCGGTGTGGTTCTCCACAGGAAACCTGTAGACCATCGCATTCTGTCGCCGGTGGCGATCAGTTGAGACGGCCTGACCCTGCGCTGCACTCAAGGCTGGGTCACACCGTACACCGCTCCCGCGCCTCGATCAGCGCCACTTCCTTGTCGCCCCTCGGCGAAAACTCGTGCGCCAGCCACCCCTCAAATCCACTGTCCGCAATCGCCTGCGCGATAGCAGTGTAGTTCAGTTCCTGGGTGTCGCCGATCTCGTTCCGCCCCGGATTCCCCGCCGTGTGGTAGTGTGCGAAGTATTTCCCGTTGGTGCGGATCGAGCGGATGATGTCGCCCTCGCTGATCTGCATGTGGTAGATGTCGTAGAGCAGCCGGACCCTGGGCGAATTGACCTTCTCCGCGACCGCGATGCCATACGCCGATGTGTCGCCCTGGAAGCCGCGATGATCCACCCGCGAGTTGAGCATCTCGAGGATCACCGTCACCCCGACCTTCTCCGCCAGCGGCGCGATCTTCGCCAACCCCTCGGCGCACGCGGCGATCCCGTCCTCACGGCTGATCGCGCCGGCGTTGCCGAACATCGCAATCACGTTGGGGATCCCCTCCTTCGCCGCGGCCGGAAGCACCGCCTCGAGTTCTCCGAGAATCATCGCATGGTTGGCCCGATCATTGAGCCCGCGACTGATGAAGTCGCCACGCGTGGTGGAGTTCGACGTCGAGATCTTCAGCCCGTGCTTGGTGACCGTCGCCCAGTCGGCCGGGTTGACCAGATCGACGCCGCCGAAGCCGAGCTTCACCAGCATCTGGCAGAAGTCATCGTAGGGCATGCCGCCGTAGGTCCAGCGAGTGACCGACTGCTTGAGGCGGCCCTTCACAGCCGCGGGCGTGTGTGCAGCCGCGGCCGTCAGTCCGCGGCTGGCAAGCGTTGCGGCGGTGGCCGCCGAGGCGGCGAGGAAGGTGCGGCGGGATGGGGGCACTGGGTGGGGCTCCATGCAGGAATATGCGGGGGCGGGGCATGCCTCGCCACTGCTGGCCACGTGATCATGCGGGGGCGGGGGAAGCCGCGCCCCAACAGGCCCCCTGATCAAGCCGGGGCCGCGCCGCCAGACGCCCCACGGCGGGTTAGAAACCCAGCGCGGAGACGGTGGGGA
>JBBRGR010000358.1:0-3080 GCA_038223815.1 Gemmatimonadales bacterium | reverse complement strand
TGGCCTCTGCGGTCCGCGGGAGCGCCCGGTGGAGATCGCCGACCACCCCACGCAGGATACCCGAGCATCGCTGAGCTTCATCACCCCGGGCCGCATCGAGTGGACAGACGAGACGAGGAACAATAGGGTGAGCGAGGATGTTCCATTCTCGGTCCTCATCGGGATCATCCGGCGTCGGGTGGAGACCGTCTGCGCTCTCTATGGCGAGTTGCCGGGTCGACCCTCCAATCGCTTTATCGCCGAGCTCCACGCGCTCGCGCCCGGCGTGACGCGCACTCGTTCGAGTCTGCGCCGGGAATCCTGGCAGCGAATGACCACAGGGCGCGACGGGCTTCATCTGAAGCACCGCATGGCCGGGCTCCTCGGCGAGATAGAGTTCGAGGGACCCCTCGGCCCGCTCGTCCCGACCCTCCTGGCGGCCCAGGAGATCCACATCGGCAAGAACATCAGCATGGGCCTCGGCCGCTTCGTCCTGACCCTCGGTGACCACGGGCCGCCAGAGACCCCACCGCCCTGATCGCATGGGGCGCTCGCTACGTCCGCTACGTCTCCTGGTCGCCGTCGGTGACGGTAGCCCAATGGACACTTCGCCGCGCGTCGTCCAGCATCGGCCCAATCTCCGCGCGAAGGGCCTCCAGCGCGCCTCGATAGCCCGGCTGGTACCAGTCGGGCCGCTGGGCCCCGGGCAGCAAGATGCGAGCGATCAGCGCGAAGCGCTCAAGCACATTCTCGGCGAGGCGCAGCCGTGCATCGGCCTGGGGGACGTCGCCGCGGGTCGCCGCGAGCCGTGCCTGGACGCAATATACCCGAAAAAGGCGCCGGTCGTTGCCCTGCCGCGTCGCGCACCGTTCCGCCCAGAATAGCCGGTTGGCCGCATCCTCACCGTGTCCTTGCTGGGCCATCCGCTCGGCGCTATCTACCGCGATCGACACGGCCAGCGACTCGTGACGCGCCTGCCATGCGAGGCGGGCGCCAGCTTGGAATTCCTCGAGCGCCGTGCGTGGATCGTCCGCCACGAGCCCCTTCAGGCGCCGGAGCACGCACTGCGCCACAAGCGCCCGGCGTACCTCATCTCCGTCCTCACCGTGCTGTGCCCGCAGGAGCGCCTCAGGCAGGTCGCGCTCCTCGATCTCCGGAGAAAGGATCCTGGCCTTGAGTACATCGACCTCTCGGCGCTGCCAGAGGATCCAGCCTTCGCCCTCGATCAGCGTGAGCAGGCGTGACGCGGCAGACACCATTCGTCCGTCGGACGTCGCGGCGGCCACCAGATCGGAAAGTCGGCGGCGGAGGTCGTGCTCATCAAAGAGGTAGAGATAGTTATTGACGATGGGTAGTAACGACGCCAGCGGCTGGACACTGCCCGCAGAGGCGAGTCGATCGAGAACCTCGCACACCGTATCGCGTCGCTCCCAAATAAACGCTGCATTTTCCATTACATGCAAACGCGGGTGCTCACGAAGCCACTGTCCAACGCGGTTGGGCGCAGCGCTCTCCGGCGGTCCGCGCTTCCCCCCGGCGCCGGCTGCCGAAGTGCCGTGCTTCACGTCACCACAAAGTTCATCGAGGGCCTCGGCGGCCAACTGGAGCCTGAGGTGCGCGCGTTCGATGTCGCTGCCCGGAGGCAAGTGGGCGGCGAGCAGCGACTCCGGTATCGCCGTGATCCCTTCCCGCGTGAATTCTCGTGGATCGAGCGGCTCCACCGCCCCTATCACCGGTCCCCCGGACCGGCCTGACCGGGGCGCAAACCGCCAAAGCGGATGTAATCGGTGAGGCCGCCCGTTGGGATGAGGATGAGAAACGCGATGCTTCGAACGAGTTTGAACCGGACGAACGCGAAGCGCTGCTCGACGAGGTGGACGGCCTGGCCACGCGCGGGCTGTTCAACGAGGCAGAGAAGGCCTTCGACGCGATGGAGTCGACGCCCCTCAGCGCGCCCGTCAAGAATGATGAGCAACCCCTCGACGAGGACGCAGCGGACATGTTCTTGGGGCTCTTCGCCGCCGCCCAGAGCACCTTTGAGCAAGCCGTGACCGGGACACCGGGGCGCAGGGATTTCGTCACGATGGATCGACCGATCGAGCTGCAGGACCTCGCGGATCACCTGGCCGGTCGCCGGGCGATCGCCGTCCGCCCGCGTCTGCCCGACGGGACCTGTACCCTCGGCGTCATTGACATCGACGCGGTGGACGGCCCCGTGGTCAGCGCGCTGGCCTACGCGAAGGCGCTACAAACCGTGGCCTCCGCTTGGGGCTGGGTTACGCTTCTGGAGGAGACGGGCGGACGCGGCGCTCACGTCTGGTTCCCGGTCCGTGGACGGCTGGGGAGCGCGCTGATGTCCGACTACCTGGCGCGGCTGGTCGCGGCCGCCGGCGTACCCGCAGGGTTTGTGCGCGTAGAGGTCCTGCCTGGACCCGACGATGCGCCCGAGCTTCATGCCTCACTGATGACCCTGCCACTGGGCGTTCACGTCGAATCTGGCGCCCGAAGCCGCCTGGAATGGAACGATGGGGTGCCCGTAGGCCTGGACCTTTCCGGCATCGGCCACGGCGAAGCCATCCCCCCGGAGCGCCTCTCGGAGGCCCCGCTGGAGGCCCCGCTCACGAGTTCCGTGAGTTCCGTGAAGCCGAAGGGGCCGCCGCCAATGCTCGCACAAGGGGGTGAGACGGGAAGCAAGGTCGCGGCCGTGATGAAAGGTTGTGCGGTGCTCCGTCACCTCGCCGATAAGGCTGCCGCGACGGGCCACCTCGACCACGCCGAGCGGTTGAGCGTCCTCTACACCCTTGGGCACCTCGGCGAGCCGGGGCAACGGGCGATTCACACGATCATCCGCAAGTGCAGCAACTACGACGAACGCGAGACCGAGCGCCACATTAGTCGATTGAGCGGGCTCCCGATCGGCTGCACGCGAATGCGCGACAAACACGTCACGCCGGAACTGGAGGCGCACTGCCGATGCCCGTTCGACGAGGTGCGGAAGCGCGGCGGTTATCCAACGCCATTGCTCCACGCGATCCCCTTCAAGCGCCATTGGCGAGACATCCTCCGCGAACGGGACCGGCCGGCCGAGCCTCCCGAGGGTA
>JBBRGR010000357.1:0-3090 GCA_038223815.1 Gemmatimonadales bacterium | reverse complement strand
GTCGACGGCGAGACGCTGGCCGAGCGGCTCGCCTCCCGCGGACCACTCCCCCCAGCCGAAGCGGTGCGCATTCTCCGCGAAGTGGCGTGGGCCCTTGCGTACGCGCACGCCCGCGGCGTGGTACACCGCGACGTCAAGCCGGAGAACATCATGCTGGAGCGCGGCACTGGGCGGGTGACGGTGACCGACTTCGGGATCGCGCGCGACGTGCGCGCGTCCGCCTTGACGGCCGACGGCATGGTGATGGGCTCGGTGCATTACATGAGCCCGGAGCAGGTCGCCGGCACCGAGATCGATGGTCGGAGCGATCTCTACGCCCTTGGCGTGGTCGCCTTCCAACTGCTTTCCGGGAAGCTGCCTTTCGATGCCCCGCAGGCGTCCGCCGTGCTCCTGATGCAGGCCACCCGTGCCGCGCCATCGCTGGTGGAGCGGGCACCCTCCGTCCCCCCCGCGCTGGCCCAGGTGGTCGACCGCTGTCTCCGGAAGGATCCGGCCGAGCGCTACGCCACCGGCGAGGCGCTCGCCGAGGCCCTGACGGGTGCGCTGCAGCAGGCGCAGAGCGGACCGCAGGGCGCGCCCGATCCCGTGCTCAGCGAGGACGCCGCGAAGTCGGTCTGGCTTCGGGCCGCGCAGTTGCAGGCCGATGCCGCGCGCCGCGTGCAGGATCGCACGGCACAGGCCGAGGCGTTTGCCACCGGGGTGCAGCCGTCCGCCCCGACGACAGGCTATCGCCGGACCCATGTGGAGGCCGCGGCCGTCGAGGCCGGGATCGGCGCCGAGTTCGTGCAACTCGCCCTCGCGGAGCTGCCGGGCCAGCGCGGGGAGGAGGATGGCGCCGTGCTGGACCCAACCGATCAGCGGCGCGAGCGCCTCGCGACCTTCATCGTCGGCACCAGCGATCGGTCGATGCAAGTGACCCGCACCATCTCCGGGACCCCGGTGCGGACGCTCGAGGCGATCGGTCGAATCTTCCCCGCCCATCCCTGGGACCTGACCTTCCGCGATACGGTCGGGGGGCATCCGCTCGATGGCGGCGTCCTGACCTTCACGGTGCGCGAGCTGGCGACCGGAGACTACGTCGGCGTGACCGCGCTGAGCTCGCTGCGCTATTACCTCTCGGTGATCGATGCCTATCAGCTGCGCGTGACCCTTCACCCGCTCGCGACCGATCCGCGGCGATGCGAGGTCACCATCACGACCGACCTCCGGAGCGGCGTGAAGAAGAACGCCAAGCTGGGTTTCGGACTCGGAATCGGGCTCGGCGGCGGGGGCGCCGTCATCGGCCTCGTGGCCACCGCCGCCCAGGGTGCGCTCCTGCTTGCAGCACCGATCGGCCTCGGCATCTTTGCCGTGATGGGGGGGCTCATGGTCGGGGCCTACCGCTGGTCCTTCCAGTGGGGAATGAAGCGGGCGCGCAAGGAGCTCGAGCACTTGCTCGATGCCCTGCAAGCCTCCCTCCGCTCCCAGGATGTCTTCGGGGCCCCCTCGCCGCTCCCGCTGCCTCCCCCCAGGCGACCGGATGATGATCCGACGCTGGTGTTCGTCTCGTCCTGATGGAGAGGCCGGACGGCACTAGATTGGGGGAAACTCCCGCAGTGGAGGCGGCTATGGATCTCGACGCGATCGTGGAAGTGCTGCGCTGGGCGAACGGCCAAGGCGTGCCCGTCCGCCTCGTCCTGCGCGACGAGCGCGAGGTGGTCGGCGTCCCGACCAGCGTCGACCTGCACGTCACCGCCCACGAGGTGTTCCTCCGACCGGAGCACCACGACGAGACCGAGATCGGCATCTCGCTCGGCGACATCACCCTGGCCGAACTGGTCTGATATCATGGTCTCTCTGCTGGACATCATCGGGCCGGTCATGGTCGGACCGTCCTCGTCCCACACGGCCGGGGCGTGCCGGATTGGTCTGATCGCGCGCGCGCTGATTGGTGACACGCCGGAGCATGCGCTCGTGGAATTGCACGGCTCGTTCGCCCGCACCGGGGTTGGCCACGGTACCGATCGGGCGATCGCCGGTGGATTGCTCGGCTACCAACCGGACGATGAGCGACTCCGCGAATCGCTTGAGGCAGCCATCGCGAACGGACTCACCATCGAATTCAAGAACACGACCCTGCGCGGCGACCATCATCCGAACACCACGCGGATTACCGTCCGCCGTGGGGATCGGCAGGCGATCCTTGTCGGCTCGTCCATTGGCGCTGGCCGCATTGTGGTCACCGCGATCGATGGCTTCCCGGTGGAAATTTCCGGCGCCTATACCACGCTTGTCGCGGTGGCGAAGGATGTGCCGGGGATTGTGGCCAGTCTGGCCGGCGCGCTCGCCGAGGACGAGGTCAATCTGGCGACGATGCGGGTATCGCGCCGGCAGAAGGGAGGAGACGCCATCCACATCTATGAACTGGATCATGCGCCATCCGACGCCGCGCTCGCGCGCATCCGCGCGCTGCCCGTGATGAAGACCGTGCGCGTGATCAACCGGGTCGCCTGATGTACGACGTCCTGCTGGACGCGGTCGAGACCGCGGAGCGCGAGGGTATCTCCCTGGGCGAGCTCGCCCTGCGTACCGAGGCGGCCGACGGGCTCCGGACGCGCGAGGAGGTCGAGGCGGGGCTGCGTCGCGCCCTCCACGTCATGCAGCACGCGGTCGAACGCGGCCTCCGCGGCGACTTGCACTCGGTCAGCGGATTGGTCGGCGGTGATGCCTTCCGCCTCGCCAACGCGCGCGGCCCGCTCGCCAACACGATTTTCACCGATGCCCTCGCCGCCGCCCTTGCCGTGCAGGAAGTGAACGCGGCCATGGGTGTGATCGTCGCCGCACCGACGGCCGGAGGCGCCGGCGTCCTCCCGGGCACCCTCCTCGGTATCGCCAAGCGGCACCCCGTCTCGGAGGAGGCCATGATCCGCGCCCTCGCAACGGCAGGGGTAATCGGTGCCGTGGTGGCGGTCCGTGCCTCACTCAGCGGCGCCGAAGGCGGCTGTCAGGCTGAGACCGGCGCGGCGGCCGGCATGGCAGCGGGGGCTGGCGTCGAGCTCCTCGGCGGGACGCCCAGACAGGCGATGCACGCGGTCGCGCTCACCATGCAGG
>JBBRGR010000356.1:0-3101 GCA_038223815.1 Gemmatimonadales bacterium | reverse complement strand
CTCCGCTGAACCGTAGGCCCGCTTACCTCGACGGCTCCCAACAGCCACCGCGTGTCGCCCGCCCTCCGCCGGCTCGCACTTCAAAACGCTTAAGCACGGCGCACCGAGGGGGCACCGGGGGGCGCACCGAGGGGCGCGGTGATAGGCTGCGGGAAATTGGCGCGGCTCTGCAGCATAACGCGAGCGGTGAGGAAGCGGGTTTGGGAAAAGCGTAACGATCACGGTGGCGTGGCGGGGGGATGGCGAAGGACGCGTGCGGTTGGACGGACCGGCGTTTGGGGGGCGAGTGACAACACGGGTCCGTCCAATTATAGTTGGGCGGACGAGTTCGGCGCGGTGGCGGCCGCCTCAGGTTCTTTCCCCACCAGCCGGGGCGGGGCACCTCACGCGCGGCCTTGCCAGGCCCGGCGCGCATCTCACGCCGGTGGCGACCGGCCTCGGGCACTTCAGCGTCGATCGGCCGGGGCGCCGCCGCTCTGCCCGCTCGTGACGTGGTTCCCGAGGACGTGGCACACTCCCCGCCGTGCAGCAGTATCAGACGCAGCAGCGACAGGTCGTCTTGCTTCCCGGTCAGCAAGCGGCGTTCCCCTGCTCCCACATCGCGGTTCGGCGTTCGGGCGAGCAACTGATCTCGCTCTTCGCACTCGACGGTCAGGGTGGCTTTCTCGGGGTTGATGTCGTGAATACGCTAAGTTCGTGCCGCGGCATCCTCGCCATGGCTGAACGCCTGCGAGAGGCGGAGGTCACAAGACTCGCCTTCGACAAAGCAAAGGTTCCGCCGAGGTGGCGGCCGGCCGGGGACACCGCAATTCAGATGGTAATGATGCCCGTTGCCGCGGTAGTTCATTCTGCTACCCATCTACTCGAATCGGACGTGATTCAGCTTCTTTTCGGATACCCCTCGCCAGGTCTAGCTGCAATGCCATCGGAGAATATTTGGATGTTGCCAGCAACGATCGAGGTATCGATTCCGTCGAGCCTCTTTCTGCGCTGGGTCGCCGACCTAGGCGAAGAGTTGGAGGAGAAGGCGGAATGAGACCTCAGGCGGTTGTCCAGAATCAGGCTGGTAATGCAGCGATCGTTCTGTCGACGACAGATGTCGGCGCTTCATCCGTCGCTCTCGTGTCCTCTCCAGATGCCCAGGCGATTCCGTACGCCGAGGGTGGAGTTCAAACGCGCGCATCCGGCGCCGTCGCGTACGCAAGGAGACTAATCCTCGCACACTTGGGCGCGAGTACGCCAGCCGACGCCGACCGCGCAGATGCCGAACTTCGGCGGTACGCGTCGATGGCGATACATGCACTGTGGCGAGTATGTGCTGATCCTGACGAACCCGTTGATATTAGGGCAGTTGCTGCGAGGGTGGTTGCCGAAGCCAGCTTGTCTAGCAAGCCGTTCTCCGCGCCCTACCCGGGTCTGTGTGGACGTTTTGGCCCCTTGCAGCCACGGTCGGTGCTGGCCGTGCCGTCTCGAGCGTGGAGTTTCGGGAGTTCTCCGATAAGTTTTTATGTCGCGATGCTGTCGCGGGATTCACGAGCGCTTGTTCGCCTCGGCGCCCTTGAGGGGGCGATCGCCGCCCGCGCTTTAGGTTGGATAGTTCGCTTCTTGTCGGACGCGCACCCGGCCGTCCGCACTCGGGCAGAACAGTCGTATTCTTTGGTCGGCGCCATTGCTGCGAGCGGCCGCTAGAGGCGCGACGCGATTCAACTTTCCAGCTTGAACCGGGACGCATGACGAGCCGGACATTCTCTCGACTCATGGCGCGCCAGCGGCGCCGCGGGCGGGCGCGAAGGATCCTCCCAAACGAGAAACTACGCCGCTTTGTCTTCGCTAATCCGAACGTACTGGACACCGTCGACGACTGCTCTGACGCGGAGCTTGAAGGAGCCATTTCGCGGTGGTTCCGATTCGAGAAGGATCTGACGGTATCGATGTTTCGACACGCGAGCGAGAAAGAACGACTGAAGCTTGGTGTCTGCACGGCGGCGGCTCGGACGACCAGGCCTGATCGATTGGTCTGGCTAGATCTGAATCCGACGCTTGTCGTTTCGAGCGGCGGCCTGCTCACTCCGACCCCCGGCGAGGATTGTTTTGACTGCATCCGCGAACTCCATATTGACGCCGAATTCGATCTCGCAACGGCATCCACATTCATCGAGATCGTTGCCGCCACACTGCGACTCGGAGCCGCGCAGAGCGACGCCTCGCATGCGCGCTGGAAGAAGGCAGAGATTGTTGCACGTATCCGTGATGCGCTTGCGCATTGCACACCCAAGGGACTCCCGACACATCCATGGGTCGCTGAACTCCGCCCCGCGAGATGACGCAGAATGGCCCTCCAAGGCGATCTCGGCGGGCGGCCGCGACCACCGCAAGCAGGGCCCCGATGCTGCAATGCGCGCGTTGTGCTACCGCCGCCCAACAAGTCGTTGCAACGGACGGGCTCATCGAGCTACGCTCGATGCTCCCGCCGCTGAACGCCTATCCGTTAGCCGGCGCCAGCGGAACACTATGGACCAAAAGGACGAATGGAAGTTGTTTGAACGCGGGCTGCTCGAGCGCCTTCGCTATGAGTTGGCACCTCATGGATTTCGCGTCGAGGGGACCACGGAGGCTGGCCAGCACCGCGTGCTCGGTCGACACAGCGAGACGAGCCGTCAGCTCGACGTCGCGATCTACCACGCCGACGGCGACAGGCCCTGCTTCGTCGCGGACGCAAAATGCCACGCTCGTCCCCTGGACGTCGCCGCTGTTGACGGCTTCATCGGCCTGATGGACGACGTCGGCGCGACCGTCGGCCTCCTTGCGGCACCCCAGGGTTTTTCCGACGGCGCTCGGCTGCGTGCGGCTGCTTCGGATGTATCCGTGATCGTGATGTCTTTCGAGGAGGCTTTGCGTTACCGCTGGATGCCTACGGCGTGGGAGATCTATCGATGGGATGCGGTATCTCACCATGACATCGGGAGCGGATCTTCTGGGGACAGGGGATAGGAGTGTGATTCCAGTGATTTGGGAGCGTTGTGCGTAGCGTCCCGGGCACGGGGCGGGCTAGATTCGGGTTGCAAAACGACAAACCCCGCCCGACCCGGGCGCCGGAGACA
>JBBRGR010000355.1:0-3105 GCA_038223815.1 Gemmatimonadales bacterium | reverse complement strand
GGCATGGCGCGACCGTTATAGCTTGGGCTAAGAGAGGCGCGTGGACGAAGCGCGCCTGACCGAACTGCTTCTACGCGTCCGGGGCGGTGGAGACATCGCGGCGGCCGTGGCCGAGCTCAAACAACTGCCTTTTGCCGATCTCGGCTTCGCCGTCGTCGATCACCACCGCGCGCTCCGCCAGGGTGTGCCGGAGGTCATCCTTGGCGAGGGCAAGACGGCCGAGCAGATCATCGCGATCGCCCGCGAGCTCGTTCGAATGCAACAGAACGTCCTCGTCACGCGGATCGACGATGCGAAGGCCGCGGGCCTCGTCGCCGCTTTGCCCGACGTCCGTCACAACGCAATGGCGCGGACGTGCACCCTCGAGATCGGATCGATCGCGCCGCTCTCTGCGGAGAAGGTCGCGCTCGTCTCCGCCGGCACGAGTGACATGCCGGTGGCCGAGGAATGCGCCGAGACGATGCGCATGCTCGGCGTCGCGTTCGAGCGCGTCTTCGACGTCGGCGTCGCCGGGATCCACCGTCTCCTCCACAAGCGGCCGATCCTCGAAGAGGCCTCCGTCGTCATCGTGATCGCGGGGATGGAGGGCGCCCTCGCGAGCGTCGTCGGTGGGCTCGTGAGCGCTCCCGTCATCGCGGTGCCGACATCGATCGGCTACGGCGCTGCGATGAACGGGATGACGGCGCTCTTCGGAATGCTGACGAGCTGCGCGTCCGGGGTGACCGTGGTCAACATCGACAATGGCTTCGGCGCGGCGTTCGCGGCCTCCCGGATCCTGCGGAGGCGTGTGTGAGGAAGAAGCGGAAAAAGAAGGCCGAGCCAGCGCACGCACACGACGACCACGGGCATTCGCACGACCACGATCACGACCACGGGCATTCGCACGATCACGACCACGAACATGGCGAGATGAAGCCGCTCGAGCCGCTGGCCGAAGGCGCGGGAAAGGGGAAAATTCTCTTCTTCGATGCGCCGAGCGGTCTCGCCGGCGACATGATCATCGCCGCGCTCATCGACCTCGGCGTCCCTGTCGACGCAATTGGTGCGGCGGTCTCTGCGCTGCCGCTCCGCGGTTACCATCTCCACGTCGGCACGCGTGAGCGGAGCGGCATCGTCGCGACGTCGTTCGACGTCCATGTCGAGAAGAAGCAGCAGGAGCGCACCTGGGGCGAGATCCGGAAGATGCTCGAGAAGGCGAAGCTCGCGCCCGGTGTCCGCGCCCGTTCGATCGCGACGTTCGAGCGGCTCGCCGCGTCCGAGGCGCGGGTCCACCGGATGCCGATCGACGACGTCCACTTTCACGAGGTCGGCGCGGTCGACGCCATCATCGACGTGGTCGGCAGCGCGGCCGCCCTCGACTACCTCGATGCGACGCTCGTCGTGTCCCCGCTCCCGATGGGGCATGGCCGCGTGAAGGCGCGGCACGGGATCCTGCCGCTGCCGGCCCCGGCCGTGGTCGAATGTCTTCGCGGCATTCCCACCTACGACGGTGGAATCGCGTTCGAGCTCGTCACCCCGACCGGCGCCGCCATCGCCTCCGCCCACGCGACCGCGTCGACCCGCTGGCCCTCGATGATCCCGGAGCACACGGGCTGGGGCGCGGGCACGGCGGATCTCGAGGACCGTCCGAACCTCCTGCGCGTCGTCCTTGGCGAGCCCAGCGGGGATGCCGCCGGTCCCGCCGCCCCGACCCACGTGGTCCTCGAGGCGAACATCGACGATGCGACGGGCGAGCTCCTCGCAACCTGCATCGAGTCGCTCCTCGAGGCGGGCGCGCTCGACGCGTGGACCGCGCCCCTCACCATGAAGAAGGGGAGGCCGGGTCATCTTCTCGGTGCGCTCGTCGAGGCCTCGCGCGCCGACGCGCTCGCGTCGGTGATGCTCCGTGAATCGACGTCGCTCGGCGTCCGCCGTCACTCGGTCTCCCGGGTGGAGCGACCGCGGCGGATCGAGAACGTGGCGACGCCTTTCGGTACGATTCCCGTCAAGGTCGCGGGTGGACCGTACGGGCCGCCGCAGCGAAAGCCCGAGCTCGACGCGTGCCGCTCTGCTGCGAAGAAGCACAAGGTGCCTGTAAAACAGGTCATCGAGGCAGCGCTGCTCGCCGCAGCCGCGCTTCGATAAGTGAAGAATTCGCGGTGGTCAGAGGGGCCTCCGACTCGTGTCCCCGTTCATTCGGCTTTTGTTAATTTCTCCGATATGCTCGCTCCCCAGCACGCACCCTCGAGCACGTACATGGCGTGTTTACGGAGACCTCGACGATGAATCCCTGTCCGCAGTGCGGCGCGATCCCTCAACCGTCGGACAAATTTTGCAACATCTGCGGTACGCCCGTCTTGATGCCCACACCTGGTTTCGGAGCTCCGCCTCCGCAGCAAGGTGGCTTCGGGGCACCACCTCCCCAGCAGGGCGGCTTCGGCGCGCCCCCGCCCAATGCCTATGGCGCTCCGCCTGGCCAGGGCGGGCAGGGCGGACCGCTTCGTTGCCAGATGGGCCATGAGATCGCGCCCGGCGCGAGCTACTGCCCGCACGGCCACCCCATTGCGCTCGACGCCATGCCTTTCGCGAACGACCAGTACGGCGGTGGCGGCTACGGCCAGCAGCCTCCCGGCCCGTTCGGCCAGCCGCCGGGTCAGCCCGGCTTCGGTGGTCAGCCGCAATACGGTGGAGCGCCTGCACAGGGCGGCTTCGGCGGACCCCCCGGTCCCGGCGGATTCGGCACCGATGCTCCGCCTGGCTACGGTGGCGCGCCGTTCCAGGATCCCAACCAGCCCTACGGTGGTGGCGGTTACGGTGGTCAGCCCGCGCCCGCACCCGGTGGCTTCGGCGGGCAGCCTCCTCCGCAGCCCGGCTTCGGCGGACAGCCTCCGCAGCCTGGCTTTGGGGGTGGCGGTCAATACGCGCCCCCGCCGCAGCCCGGCGGCTTTGGAAGCCAGCCCGGTTTTCCTCCGCCGCAGCCCGGCGGTTTCGGCGGCGAGGCTCCCCAGGCAGCTCCGGCTCCGGCCGCACCGCCCAACCTTCCGCCGAACGCGCTTCGTGGGTTCCTCGTCTCCTACCAGTCGAACACCCAGGGCGACTTCTGGCCGCTGCACGGCGGTCGCAAGA
>JBBRGR010000354.1:0-3106 GCA_038223815.1 Gemmatimonadales bacterium | reverse complement strand
CTACCTGGTCGCGCGCGCCAACGTCGACAAGCTGATGCAGCGCGTGAATCAGGCGATCGGACAGGGGATCGAGCGCGGCGCGACCAGCGGGATCATCACGCTCTGATGGCGTGCGGCTGCTTTGTCGTCCTCGAGGGGCCGGAGGGGGCCGGGAAGACGACCCTTGCCGCCGGGCTCGTCGCGCGGATGGAGCGCGACGGCCTCGAGGTGGTGCGCATCCGTGAACCAGGGGGGACGCCGGTCGCCGAGCTGCTGCGGGCCGAACTGCTGGATGCCGAGCGCGCGTGGACGCCGGAGGCCGAATTGCTCTACATGGTCACGGCCCGCGCCGATCTGGTCACGCGAGTCATCCGGCCGGCACTCTCGGCGGGGAAGGTCGTGCTCTCGGATCGATTCGACCTGTCGACCATGGCCTACCAGGGGGCAGGGCGCGGCCTCCCGATGGAGCAGGTGCGCTGGGTGAACGCCGCCGCCACCAGCGGTCTGCTCCCCGATGTCACGTTGCTGCTCGATCTGGATCCGGCGGTGGGCCGGGCCCGGCAACGTGCTGCCGGCAAGGGCGCCGACCGGATGGAGCGGGAATCCGAGGCGTTTCATGATCGAGTGGCGGCGGCCTATGTGGCGGTGCAGGGCCCGGGGGTGCATCATCTGGATGCTGCTGCGCCCCCGGAGGTCGTGCTGGATGCCGCGTGGAGGAAGCTGAGTACCGTGCGTCCTGACACTTTTCGTGTGGATCTGGGGTAGGGGAAGCATGTCAGTCACTGGAGGCGGGATGCGGAATCGCTGGAGCCTGATCGTGTTGGTGGCGGCCGTGTCGTTCTTCAGCGGCGGCTGGTTGTTGCAGGGCGCCAGCGCGCGTGCCGAGGTGGACGGGCCGCGCCTCTTCGGCGACGTCCTGAACTTCGTCACCCGCTACTACGTCGACTCGCTCAAGTCCGACGCCATCTACGAGAAGGCGAGCCACGGGCTGGTCGAGGAGCTGGGCGATCCCTACTCCGCCCTGATGGAGCGCGAGGACTACAAGCAGATCACCGAGCAGACCACCGGCAACTATGGCGGCCTCGGCATGCAGATCGACGTCCGCGATGGCTGGATCACGGTGGTGGCGCCGCTCCCTGAGACGCCCGCAGAGCGCGCCGGCATCGAAGCGGGCGATCAGATCGTGGAGGTGAACGGCGTCATGACCCGCGGGCTCAATCAGGATGATGCCGTGAAGACGCTGCGCGGCACCCCGGGCACGCGAGTGGACCTGCGTGTCCGCCGTCCCGGGATCACCCAATTGATGCCCTTCGCCGTGACGCGCGAGACGATCCACTACCGCTCAGTGCAGGCCGGCATCCTCTTCGAGGGCGGCGTCGGCCTGGTGGCGCTCACCCCCGTGATCGAAACGTCCTCCGACGAGCTCCGCAAGGAGATCAACGCCCTCCGCACCAAGGGCATGAAGGGGCTGATCTTCGATCTGCGCGGCAACCCCGGGGGCCTCCTGAACGAGGGCGTCGCCGTCTCGGATCTCTTCCTCGATCGCGGTCAGGCCATCGTCTCGACGCGCGGTCGGGTCGCCGAGATGAACAAGAGCTACGCTGCGGCGCTCCCGCAGGCCTGGCCGGCGATGCCGGTGATCGTGCTGGTGAACGAGTGGTCTGCCTCCGCGGCGGAGATCATCGCTGGTGCGCTGCAGGACAATGACCGCGCCCTGGTGCTGGGCACGGCGACCTTCGGCAAGGGCCTCGTCCAGACGCTCTTCCCCCTGGGCCCCGATCGCGCCCTGAAGCTGACGACCGGTCGCTGGTTCACGCCGAGCGGTCGGACGATCCAGCGCGAGGCGAAAGATCAGGAGGCACAGGTCGAACAGGCCACCGCCGAGGCCACCGGACGGGACAGCACCAATCGCGTGCTGCCGACCTTCAAGACGGTTGGTGGTCGGACGGTGAAGGGCGGCGGCGGTATTGTGCCGGATCGACTCGTCCGCGGCGACACCCTCACCGACGCGGAGAAGACCTTTGCCAAGGCGCTCGGCAGCAACGTGGCCTCGTACCGTGATGCGCTGGTTGCGACCGCGCTTGAGGTAAAGGAGAAGAAGCTCGCCAGCACCGAGGCATTCGTGGTGACCGATGCCATGCGTCAGCTGGTCCTGGATCGGTTGGCGATCAAGGGGGTCGTCTTGACGGCCGAGCAGTTGGCCGGCGGGCGGCACCTCATGAACGACCAGCTCAGCTACGAGATTGCCCGGTACGTCTTCGGGCGACAGGCCGAGATCCGGCGTCGCTCGACCGACGATCCGCAGGTTCGCGCGGCGATCGACTTGCTGCGGAATTCGCCGACCTCGCAGGCGTTGATGGCGAAGACCACCGGCGGATGACCGACGTATCGGTCGCGATTGTCGGGGCAGGGCGCGTCGGGCTTTCGCTCGCACGCGCCCTGTCCCGTTCGGGAGAGTCGGTGCGGCTCCTCGGGCGCTCCGCGCACGCGGCCACCGCCAGCACGCCGGCCGTCGCGTCGGAGTGGGACGCCGCGCTCGCCAGCGCCTCGCTGGTGCTGTTGGCGGTCGCCGATGACGCGTTGCCGCCGGTGGTGCGCCAAGTGGCCGCCTGCCGGGCCCTGCGGCCCGGGACGGTCGTGTTGCACACCTCCGGCCGACACGATCGCTCCGTGCTCGAGTCGCTGGCGATGCTTGGCGCGGTCACGGGATCGTGGCACCCACTGCAGAGCATCCCCGAGGCAGCCGATGTGCAGGTCTTTGCCGGCGTGCCGGCGATCCTGGAAGGGGAGGGGGAGGCGGTCGCGGCAGGGCGGGCGCTCGCGGAGCGGTTGCAGATGGCCCCGATTCTCGAACTGCCGGCTGGCGGCAAGGTGCGCTACCACGCCGCGGCGGTGTTCGCGGCCAACTACCTCGTAGTGCTGACCGACCTCGCGGAACGCCTGGCGCGCGACGCTGGCGCGGGCGACGACAGTCGCGGACTCTTTCTCCCGATCATGCGGCAAGTGCTCGGCAACCTCGCCCGAGGTACGCCCGCCGACGTGCTGACCGGCCCGGTGCGGCGCGGCGACGTCGGCACGGTCGCGGCGCACCTCGGCGCGCTGACCGGCAATGCCCGCGCGGCCTACC
>JBBRGR010000353.1:0-3109 GCA_038223815.1 Gemmatimonadales bacterium | reverse complement strand
GGGAGGGCGCGAACCGTGATGCGCTGACGCACGGTGGCACGGACGCTTCGCCCGCCACCGCGTGTGTAGACCTCGGTCGTGAGCGTGCGGGTCCAACCGAGCGGCTCGCCGCGCGCATCCAACCGCAGCGACGACACCTCGAACACTTCCTCCTCCACCAGAACCGACACGGTGTCGCGCACGGTCGCCGTCGTGTCACGCCGGCGGGTGACCTCCCAGTCGTAGCGACGCACGCCGGCGGAGTCGGCCAGCCGATGCCAGGCGCGCCCCGCCCCATCGCGGATCCGTCCGTCGCGCGAGAGCAGCGGTGCGGGCGGGGGAAAGAAGTCGTCCATCGCCGTCGCGAGGTCATTCACCTCGAGCAGCGGGGGTGGCACGAACGGGCGCTCCAGCACGCGCCAGTCGCCGGTGCCAGCACGCACCAGCTTCCAGCGTCCCCCGGTGAAGCCATCCGTGTCGTGGCGACGCGTCCCTCCCTCGCCGCGCGCCTCCAGACGCACCGCCGTCGCCTGCATCACCAGCGTGTCACCCCGCAGCGTGCGGGCATAGCGGATCTCCCGCGTCAGCCCCCGCACCAGTTCGGTGGAGGCGGTGCGCGAGATGATCTCGGAGCTGATGACTTCAGCGTAGGCGGAAGGGGCTTGGGCGATCGGCGAACCGCGAACAGCAAACCGCGGGACAACCAGAAGGAGCAGGCATCCGAACGCGCGAACGGCGACCAGCCGGGCAGCAGCCCTCGCCGTTCGCCGCTCGCGGCTCGCAGTTCGCCTATCCGAGATACGGATACCGCCAATTCGTCGGCGGATTCCCGACTTCCTTCACTGTCCGCGCCGAGACCCAACGGTAGAGATTGAGCAGCGACCCCGCCTTGTCGTTGGTGCCGGACGCGCGACCCCCGCCGAACGGCTGCTGCCCGACCACGGCGCCGGTGCACTTGTCGTTGACGTAGTAGTTGCCCGCCGCGTGGCGGAGCTTCCCCTCGGCCTGCACCACCGCAGCGCGGTCCTGCGCGAAGATCGCGCCGGTCAGCGCATACTCGGCCGTCTCGTCGATCAGGGTCAGCACCGCGTCCCAGGCCTCGTCCTCGTAGACATACGCGGAGAGGATCGGGCCGAAGAACTCCTCGCGCATGATCCGATGATGCGGATCGGTTGTCTCGAGCAGGGTCGGCTGCACGAACCACCCCACCGAGCCGTCACACGTGCCGCCGGCATGCACCGTCACGGCCGGGTCCGTCTGCACCGCGGTGAGCAGGGCCTCGTGCTTCCGGAAGGCTCGCTCGTCGATCACCGCGCCAACAAAGACCGAGAAGTCCGCTGGATCCCCGACCTTGAGGTTGGCAATCTCCTCCTGCATCCGCTGCTTGACGCGCGGCCAGAGCGAACGCGGGATATAGGTCCGCGAACAGGCCGAGCACTTCTGGCCCTGATACTCGAAGGCTCCGCGGATCAGGCCAGTCACCAGCGCCTCGACGTTGGCCGACGCGTGCGCCACGATGAAGTCCTTGCCGCCGGTCTCGCCCACGAGGCGCGGGTAGCCACGGTACTTCGGGAGCCGATCCGCTACATCCTTCCAGATGCTCTGGAAGACCGGGGTCGAGCCGGTGAAGTGCACGCCGGCGAGATGCGTCGAGTCCAGCAGGGTCTTGGTGGTGCTCGCCGAGTCGCCGGGAATGAACTGGATCACGCCGGGGGGCAGCCCCGCCTCCCGGAGGAGATCGTAGATCAACCAGTTGGAGAGCGAGGCCGTCGCGGAGGGCTTCCAGAGCACCACGTTGCCGAGGATCGCGGGTGCGGTCGGGAGGTTCCCCCCGATTGCCGTGAAGTTGAACGGCGTGATCGCGTAGATGAATCCCTCCAGCGGACGCCAGTCGAGGCGGTTCCAGACGCCAGGCACCGAGATCGGCTGCTCGTGCAGCAGCTGCTCGGCGTAATGGACATTGAAGCGCCAGAAGTCGGCCAGCTCGCAGGCCGCGTCGATCTCGGCCTGGTGCGGCGTCTTCCCCTGACCGAGCAGGGTCGCGGCGTTGATCCGATGGCGCCAGGGCCCGGCGAGGAGATCGGCCGCGCGGAGGAACACAGCGGCGCGATCCGCAAACGGCCACCGCTCCCACGTGTGCTGCGCGGCGACGGCCCCGTCAATCGCCTGCTGGAGGAGCTCCGGGGTGGTCTGGTGGACCGTGGCGAGGTGGTGCGCATGCCGCTGGGGCGAGGTGATCCGATTGGTCTTGCCCGGACGGTACTCGACGCCGTTGATCACCACCGGGATGTCGGTCACCACGCTCCCCATTTCGGCGATGGCGGCCTGCAAACCGGCGCGCTCGGGGGTCCCCAGGGCGTAGCTCAGCACCGGCTCGTTGATGGGGGTCGGGATATTGCCGATGGCGCTCATGCAGGTCCACTCCGGTCCGGGTTGTCGAGTCGGGGGGAAGGGTAGGTTTGCGGAGCGGGTGGGACAAGGATGCCTGCCGCCCCGACCGGCACTATATTTGGGGGTTGGGATGCGCCCGGGAACCCGGGTCGGGCCCAGTCGGTACCACCGTCGATCCCGTTCCGAGAGACTCCTGATGCGTCGCTATGCCCCGCTGGCCCTGATCGCGCTCCTGACGGCCTGCCCCACCTACGACTCGTACAAGTACGCCGCCGCCCAGGACGGGCTGATGTCGGCCGACGACTACGCCAAGTACGGCCCCGAGCAGGCGATCGCCATGGCCGTGGGACGTGAGTTCGCCAAGGCCGAGGCCGGCGACACCCCGGAAGGGCTCGCCAAGCAGGTGGATGGCGCCCTCGCCTACGCCAAGAAGTTCCCCCAGATCAAGAGCATCGCCGCCGACACCCTCGGCCACCGCCTGGTGCTGACCTTCCAGGACGGCTGGAGCACCCAGGTGACGCCGATCACCGACGGCAAGGGCGGCGACGAAACGGTCGGGCTGCCCAAATAACCGTCGGGGCGAGGCCTGCCTCGCCCCGCCGGCCCGACGTCTATGCAGGGGCGAGGCAGGCCTCGCCCCTGCGGTGCAATCCCCCAGCATCACAACGTGCCTGCCACCCCGCCCATTTTTGCCACCCCACCCATCATGTCGCCCATCATCCACCAGTGCTCGACCCCC
>JBBRGR010000352.1:0-3112 GCA_038223815.1 Gemmatimonadales bacterium | reverse complement strand
CGACCCGATCGCGCCGGCCAGCCCGTTTTTCACCGGCCGCGGCACCGTCGTCTACAACGCGCTGCAGGCCTACGTGCGCCAGCTCTACCGCAAGCACGGCTACGAGGAGATCATCACCCCGCAGATCTTCGACATGGAGCTTTTCAAGACCTCCGGTCACTACGATCACTACAAGGACAACATGTTCTCGTGCACGATCGACGAGCGGGAATTCGGGGTTAAGCCCATGAACTGCCCCGGTCACTGCATCCTGTTTCGCCAGACCCGCCGCAGCTACCGCGACCTCCCGGTCCGCTTCGCCGACTTCGGCCGTCTGCACCGCTACGAGCGCGCCGGTGTGACCCATGGTCTGACGCGCGTCCGCAGCTTCGCGCAAGACGACGCCCATGTGTTCTGCATGGCGGACCAGGTCGGCGACGAGATCGCCAAGGTCACCGCGATGATCCTCGAGTGCTACAAGACCTTCGGCTTCGACCAGCCCGAGGTCGAGGTCAGCACCAGGCCCGAGGCGTTCCTCGGCGAGCGCGAGACCTGGGACCGCGCCGAGGCGGCGCTGATGGCCTCACTCGACGCCGCCGGCCTCGCATACAAGATCAACGCCGGCGACGGCGCCTTCTACGGCCCGAAGATCGACTTCAAGGTCCGCGACGCCCTGCGCCGCTCCTGGCAGCTCGGCACCGTGCAGCTCGACTACCAATTGCCGGAGCGCTTCGGCCTCGAGTTCGTCGCCCCCGACGACAGCCGCGGCCGCCCCGTGATGATCCACCGCGCCATGCTCGGCTCGCTCGAGCGCTTCTTCGGCGTCTATCTCGAGCACGTCGCCGGCCGCTTCCCGACCTGGATCGCCCCGGTCCAGGTGGCGGTCTTGCCGATCACCGACGCCCACCACGACTGGACCCACGAGGTCGCCGCGGCGCTGCAGGCCGCCGGTCTGCGCGTCGAGACCGACCTGCGCAGCGAGAAGCTCGGCCTCAAGATCCGCGAGGCGACCCTCCTGCGCGTCCCGTACATGCTCGTGCTCGGCGACAAGGAGGTCGAGGCCTGCGGCGTCGCCCCGCGCAGCCGCGACGGCAAGACTGGAGCGCTCGAGCCGCTCGCCGAGTTCGTCCAGCGCCTCGCCGACGAGGCCCGCGTCCCCGGTTGATCGATCGCCTCCGCCACCGGCGGAGGCGCCCACACGTGACCCGCAAACCCCCGGTTTTGTGCGGCAGATCTGCTCCCGGAAGTCCGCGAGCCCCGGACCGCCAGACGCCCGGATCCCGCGCAATTGCCGTCGTACACGCATAAAACCTCGCCGGGGGCCGCGATGGCCGCTTGACGCGCGGCCGCGATCGCTCGCACACTGTCGCCCCGTCCGGCGGCTCTTCGCACCACTCGCGATCTCGTCTGGGCGCATTACTCTCGCAGGAGCACGACCATCGGCCGCAGACAATCCAAACCCAAGCCGCGCGTAGAGACCCATCGCGTCGGTCGCCGCATCCGAGTCAAGGAAGTGCGCGTCATCGACGATAAGGGTGAGCAGCTTGGCATCATGACCACCCAGGAAGCCATGTCCCGCGCCGATGAGCTCGGTCTTCAGTTGGTTGAAGTCAACCCGAAGACCGTACCTCCCGTGTGCAAGATCATGGACTACGGGAAGTTCAAGTACGAGACGGCCAAGCGTGACCGCGAGGCCAAGAAGCACCAGAAGACCACCGAGCTCAAGGAAGTCAAGTTCCGGCCGAAGACCCACGACCACGACTTCGGCTTCAAGACCCGGCACATCCGGCGCTTCATCGAGGAGGGCGACAAGGTCAAGCTCGTCGTCCAGTTCCGTGGCCGCGAGATCACCCACCCCGAGACCGGTCGCAAGATCCTCGAGAAGGTGATCACCGAGCTCGCCGACGTGACCCTCATCCTGCAAATGGCGCAGATGGAGGGTAACCGCATGAACATGGTCCTGGGTCCCAAACCCAAGCGTGACATGCCCAAGGGCCAGGCCGTCAAGCCCACCGGTCCCTCTGGACCCGCCGCGCCGCGCCCGATCCAGCCGCCGCACCCGGCAGCCATCGCAGCCGCCGCCGCCAAGGCAGCCGCCGCAGCCGCCGTAGCAGCCGCCGCGGCCGCCGCCGCCGCAGCAGCCCCTCCCGCCGCCGATGCACCCTCCGACGAGGACGACGACGAGGACTACGACGACGACCTGATCGACGACACCACCGGCCTCGACGACATCGACGACGCCGAAACGCCGACCAGCGAGTAACCCGAGTCGCCCCTCACGGGGCGCTCACCCGTTTTCATCCCGGTTCATCCGCCCCGGCGTGTGAGCCAACCCAACAAGCCCTCGCCACGTTACCTCCTGGAATGTCCCGTACCCACCATGGTACGGGGCACCCAGGCTCTTGCCTGCCTCAGTTGCCTGGGGTACATACGCCACCCCTTCGGACAAGCCATGCCAAAGATGAAGTCCCATTCGGGCGCGAAGAAGCGCTTTCGCTTTACCTCGACAGGTAAAGTGAAGAGCAAGCACTCGCACAAGAACCACATCCTGACGAAGAAGAAGTCGGACCGCATCCGTAAGCTCAAGGGGACCCGCGTCGTCTCCGAGCCCGACCGGATCCGCATTCACACCATGCTTCCGAATGGGAGGCCGTAAGCCATGCCTCGCGCAAAACGTGGATTCAAAGCCCGCCGCCGTCGTAACCGCATCCTGAAGGCCGCCAAGGGCTTCCGGGGCGGTCGCTCCAAGATGTTCCGCCGCGCCCTGGAAGCAGTGCACCACGCGTGGATGCACATGTACACCAGCCGCAAGGGCCTCAAGCGCATCATGCGTCGCCTGTGGATCGTCCGCCTCAACGCGGCGGCTCGCATCGAGGGGCTCAGCTATAGCCGGCTCATCGAAGGCATCGGCAAGGCTGGCATCGCGCTCGACCGTAAAGTGCTCTCGGACCTCGCCATCTTCGATCCGCCGGGCTTCGGTAAGGTCGTTGCGGCGGCTCGGGCTGCCCTTTAGGCCGCTCATTCGCCGCTCATTCGGCGAGTTCACCGACGCTGGCTCTCGGGCTTGCGTCGGTTGCTTCGTTGGTTTTGATCGGGGACGCGGGGCGGGCATTGATATGTGCGGAGGGAGGAA
>JBBRGR010000351.1:0-3117 GCA_038223815.1 Gemmatimonadales bacterium | reverse complement strand
CGTGGCAAGGCACCGCTCGCGATGGCGCGGGCGGCGTTGGAGAGGGAGACGAGCGGTTGCGCGACGGCGCGACCGGCCACGACGCCCGACGCGATCGCCACCAGCAGCGCGAAGACGGTGGCGCCCGTGAGCGACCACTGCGCCGCGCCCCAGCGGAGTGCGAGCAGGGTCAGCGTGACGATGACAATCAGGCCCAGCGTCAACCTGCCCGTGAGACTCACTTCGCGCGTGCGCCCCGCTCCGCGGACTTGAAGCGGTAGCCGAAGCCCCGCACGGTCTCGATCATCTCCCCGACCTCCCCCAGCTTGGACCGGAGCCGCTGGACATGCATGTCCACGGTCCGCGTCTGGATGTCTGGCTGTGCTTCCCAGACCGTCTCGAGCAGCTGCGGACGGGACTGCACCCGGCCCCGCCGCTCGAGCAGCGTGACGAGGAGCTTGTACTCAGTGGCCGTCAGGTTCAACTCCCGGCCATCCAGCAGGACCCGATGGGCCGCCCGATCGATAGCGATGTTTTCGGCCACGAGCGTCGAGCCGGCAGCCACCGCCGGTGCCGCGAGGCGCCGTAACAGGGCCTGCACCCGCAGGGCCAGCTCGGCGGGCGAGAAGGGCTTGGTGAGGTAGTCATCGGCCCCGAGCGAGAGGCCGCGGATCCGATCCGGCTCGTCGCGGCGGGCCGTGAGCAGGATGACCCCCACGTCGCGGGTCTCGTCCCGCTTCCGGAGTTCGGCCAGCACGTCGTAGCCCGAGAGTCCCGGCAGCATGAGGTCGAGGACCACCACATCGGGGCGCTCTTCCTTGGCGGCCTTGAGGGCATCCGGGCCGTTGGTCGCGGTGGAGACCCGGAAGCCTGCCTTGGCGAGATGGTAGGCAACCAGCGCGGTGATATCCGGCTCATCATCCACCACGAGGATACGATGCGTCATAGGGACTCCGCGGGGGTACTCGCCCGGGACGCCGTGCGCGCCCGGGTGCTGGTACGGCTGCGTTCGACCGCCATCTGCCGCTCATCATGGAGAGTGCTGTCGTGTTCCATGGCGTCCAGCACCGCGCCGAACAGGCGGTCTCTCGCGCCGGTGGACCGCCGCAGCCGATAGAGGACGAAGGGGGCCACCGGGGTGTCCCGGACCAGTTCGGCGCCTCGCAGCACGCCGAGGTGACGCGAGACGGTGGGCTGCGGAAGGTCGAGGATCTCGACGAGATCGGACACGAAGAGGGGCGCGGCCGCCAGGCAGTTCAAGATCCGGAGCCGGGTGGGCTCCGAGACGGTGGTGAGGAGCTCGCTAGGGGAGGACGGTGCCATATTCGGACAAACGAATACGCCCGACCCCAGCCGGGCAAGCGCCAGAGCGTTGCCGGAACCCCACTTGTGACCGGATATTTACGCCGTGACCCAAAACCTCCTCCCCGTCTTCGTGAATGGCCGCCCGCTTCAGGCGGTCCCGGGCGCCTCGCTGGCCCAGCTGCTCGGTGCCCAGGATCCCGATCTTCTCGTCCTCCTGCTGGGTGGCGCGAGTGCTGCCGATGCCCGTGGGCTCCCCATCGATCCAGACGCCCCGGTCTATGCTGGCGGCATCTACCGGGTGCAGCGCTCGGCCCGGACCCGCGAGGCCACCGATGCGTGATCGGCTCCGGCGGATGCCGAAGGCCGAGCTGCACGTGCACCTTGATGGCTCCCTGCGGCCGGGCACCATGCTGGAACTGGCAGCGGCCATCGGCGTCGCGCTCCCAGCCACCGATGCTGACTCGCTCCGGCGCTGGATGCTGGTAGATGATGCCCGGAACCTCGAGGACTACCTCGCCCGCTTCGACGTCACCATCGCGCTGCTGCAGCATCCCGAGGCGATCGAGCGTGTGGCCTACGAAATGGTCGAGGACGCGGCGACCGATGGCCTGCGCTACCTCGAGATCCGGTACTGCCCGCAGCTGAGCACCCGCGAGGGGCTGTCGCTCGACGCGGTGATCGAGGCCGAGTGGCGTGGATTGCAGCGCGGGTTCACGGACTTCGGCGTGCCGGCGCGCATCATCAACTGTTCGCTGCGCCACTATGATCCCGAGCTCTCCCTGGTGATTGCGGAGCACTCGGTGCGGATGCGGACGCACGGCGTGGTCGGCTTCGACCTCGCCGGTGGGGAAGCGGGGCGTCCGCCCGAACTGCACCACGAGGCGTTCGATATCGCGGCGCGCGGCGGGCTGGGCATCACGGTGCACGCCGGCGAAGCGGCCGGCTGGGAGAGCATTTTCGAGGCGATCCATGCCTGCCGTGCGGTCCGCATCGGTCACGGCACCCGACTCTACGAGAACCCTGCCTTGCTGGACTATGTCCGCGACCGTCGGATCTGCATCGAGGTCAACCTCACCTCGAACCTGCAGACGCGCGTGGTCGCCAGCGCCGCCGAGCATCCGGTCCGACAGTACTTCGACGCGGGAATCCCCGTGACGCTCTGTACCGACTCCTGGCTGATGAGCGGCGTGGTCCTGAGCGACGAGTATCTTCTGGCAGCGCAGGCCCTTGGCTTCACCCCCACCGAACTCGAAACCATGGCGCTCACCGCCTTCGAGCACGCCTTCCTCCCCTGGCCTGAGCGCCTCGCCCTCCGCGACCGTGCCTTGGCCGACCTCGCGAGCATCTCGTGACCCTCCTCCCGCTCCTGCTGCAGACCCAGACCGCCGCCGAGCGCTTCGCCGCGCTCCAGGGCGGCCTCGACATCCCCCTCGGCCAGCGGTTGATCGGCGTGCTGGGGATGGCGACGATGATCGGCCTTGCGGTACTCATGAGTTACGACCGCTCCCGGATCAACTGGCGCTTGGTCGCGAGTGGCGTTGCGCTGCAGGTGGGCTTCGGGCTGATCGTGCTCAAGACCAGCGTCGGACGGGCCTTCTTCCAGACCTTGGGGGGGTGGATCACGGCGCTCCTCGGATTCCAGGAGCAGGGGGCACGCTTCGTCTTCGGCAACTTGGTGCAGAGCAATGTCCCGGTCGGCACCGCAGCCGCGAATGGCGCGCTCGACACCACGGCAGGCCTGCTTGCCAACACGGGAGCGTTCTTCGCCTTCGCCGTGCTGCCGACCATCATCTTCTTCTCCGCGCTCATGTCGGTGCTCTACTACCTCGGCAT
>JBBRGR010000350.1:0-3128 GCA_038223815.1 Gemmatimonadales bacterium | reverse complement strand
CAGACAATCCTCCACGAGGTCGTAGTGCAGTGGCAGATGAATGCGCAGACGCTGGTGCAGGATCTGTATGGTGCCGAGTCGGCGCCATGCCGCGAGTTCGGCATCCGAATGCCGACGCACCTGACCGATGCCGGCCCACGTAACCGCCGCCGCTATGGCCGGCGTCTCGCGGGTGAGCAGGAGCGCCATTCCACCACCACGCGAATGCCCGACCACGCCGATCGATGAGGGCGCCGCCAGATCGAGCGCGCCCTGCTGCACGGCATGCACCACCGCGTGGAGATCGTCCAGCTCCCTGGAATAGGTGTTCGACGCGAAGCGCTCCGTCCGGGTGAACTCGCCCGCGGCATCGACGCCGGCGCCACTTACGGATGCCGTGATGGCAGCGAATCCCGAGCGGGCGAGTCGCTCGGCAAAGACCGGGAGAAAGGCATAGTCCTTGAAGCCCTTGAAGCCATGCAGGAGGAGGACCACCGGTTGCGCGCGTGTTCGGGACGCGGCGCGCACATCGATGAGGATCTCGCCGAGGGCGCCGTCCAGGGCGTGCTGCGTGAGGGTCGGCGTGGCCATCAGGCAACCGCGGCTTCGAGCAATGTGAGCGTCCCGGCATCGGCATCGATGGCGGCACGCACACCGATCGGCACCGTCCACTGCGCTGCGATGTGCCCGATCGGCAATCCCATCAGCACCGGCACACCGCGCATCCCGAAGTAGGTGTGCAACACGGCATCGAGGCCGAGGGCACCATCGGGCGTCCACCGGTGACAATCGGTGAATTGCCCGATGGCGACGCCGGCGAGCCCGTCAAGCAGTCCCGCGAGCCGGAGGTGCGCGAGCATGCGATCAATGCGATAGAGATCTTCGTTGATGTCCTCGAGGAAGAGGATGGCGCCATGCAGGTCCGGCTGGAAGCGAGTCCCGACCAGCGACTGCAACAGCGTGAGGTTGCCGCCGAGGAGCGTGCCCTCCGCACGGCCTGGCACCAGCGTCACGACCCGCCCCTCGACGGGGAGCAGCAGGTCCGCCGGGGCGACCGGGAGTTCCAGTACTCCGGCGGGTTCGGCCTGCGTGAGCACCCGCTCGAAGGTACGTCGCGCCAGCCCGGGCATCGGCTCCCGGGCAACCGGGCCGTGAAACGAGACGACCCCCGTCTCGCGCCAGAGCGCGAGCAGCAGGACCGTGATGTCGGAGAAGCCGATCACCGGCTTCGGGGCGCGGGCAAACCCGGCGAAGTCGACCTCGGCCACGATGCGATTCAGGCCGTCGCCGCCGCGCAGGCACCAGACGGCGTCATACTGCGGGTCGCTCAACGCGGCGTTCAAGTCGGCCAGACGTTCCGCGTCCTGGCCCGCGAGGTAGCCGTGCACCCGGCTGGCGTGGGGGAGGACGACCGGCTCGAGGCCGAGGGCCCGACAGAGTGCCGCGGCGCGGGTGTGATCATCACGTTCCAGCAACGGCCCGGACGGGGCGATCAGCGCCACCCGCGCCCCGGAGGCGAGGCGCGGCGGTCGGATCGGCTTCTGTTGCATTGCGGCTCCGATTACGATTGTGGCACTCTTTCAGGAGACGACGCCTGCGTTCGTCCCACCCGACCCAGCTCGCTGCCGCCAAAGCGATCCTTGATGCCCGCGACACGATGATTCCCGAGTGGGCCGATTGGCTCACCGACCGTCCTGGCTCCAGCAATATCCCTCGCCCTGTCCTTGAGCGACAGGCGCGCTTGGTACTGGACTCCATGATTGCAATGCTAGGCCCCCTCCGCCGCGAAGCCAAGGTCGTCTGGCAGCACGTCACGGAGCACTACGGCCGGATGGCCGCCGCACGCGGCCTCGCCTCGGGTGAAGTGGTCGAGGAGCTGCAGCAGCTCCGGGTCCTCCTCATCAGGCATACCGGTGCCCTGATTGCCGCGATGCGTCCGCGTCGTGCGGTGGCGATCTTCCTCCGCCTGAACGCGATCATCGATCGCGGCATCGCGCAGTCCGTGGTCGGTTACACCGATGCGCTCGTGGCCTCGCTCCTGATGACCGATCGGCAGACGCAACCGTTGACCGAAATGAGCGCTGACGACACGTCCCGCCAACTCGAGGCGCTCGAGCGCGAGTTGGCCAGCATCACCGCGCGGTCGTAGGCCCCCACGTGGCGGGGGAGTGGTTGCCCGGCCTGGTCTGGGCGCTCCCCTTCGCGGGGATCGCCCCGCTGGCGAAGCGGTCGCCCGATGTGGCCGCCGCCCCGCCGGTGGACGGCATCCCCGTCTCGATCATCATCCCGGCACGGAACGAGTCGGCGACCATCGCCACGGTGGTCACCAGTCTGCTCGCCAGCGAGTACGGCACCTTTGAACTCATCGTCGTGGACGATCGCTCGACCGACGACACCGCGGCGCAAGTGGAAGCGCTCGCCGCGACCGACATCCGACTCCATCTCGTGCGCGGCGAGGAGTTGCCCGATGGCTGGCTCGGCAAACCATGGGCCTGCCATCAGGGCGCCCGTGCCGCGACCGGCCACTACCTGCTCTTCACCGATGCGGACACCGAGCACGCGCCGCCGCTACTGGCGCACGCCATCGGCGCGATGGAGCGGGATCGCCCCGACCTGCTCACGCTGATCACCCAGCAGGAGTGTCTCTCCTTCTGGGAGCGGATCGTCATGCCGCAGATCTGGGTGCCACTCGGTTTCCGCTATCCGCCCTCCCGCGTGAACACCGCGACCAAGCCGCACCAGCTCGTCGCGAATGGCCAGTTCATTCTCGTGCGGCGCGACGCCTACGACACGATCGGTGGTCATGCGGCCGTCCGTGGCGAAGTGGTGGAAGACCTCGCCCTGGCGCAGACATTGCTGCGCGCCGGCCTGCGCCTCCAGCTGATGTTCGGCCACTCGCTCATCTCCACGCGGATGTACCGCTCGCTCGGCGAGATGATCGAGGGGTGGTCGAAGAACCTCTACCTCGGCGCCCGGCAGTCGGCGGGCAATCGACCGCTTCTCCGCGCGCTCGCCCCGTGGAGCCTGCTGCTCGCCCTGCTCTTCTGGCTGGTCCCCGTCGTGACCCTCGCGATCGGCGTCGCGCCGGGTGCAAGCGCCGTTGCCATCGGCGTCTCCCTCCTCTTCTGGGCGACGATCTCGTTCGGCAT
>JBBRGR010000349.1:0-3128 GCA_038223815.1 Gemmatimonadales bacterium | reverse complement strand
CTTCCTCTTCTGGCACTCCTCACCGTCGTGGTCGTCCCTGCACCGGCAGCCGCGCAGGTGACCGCGCGCGTCGGCGCGGGCGTGACCCGTGCCGGTGCGCTGATCTCGGACGCCATCCTGTATGATGACGTCGTGTCGCTGACGACCGGGATCGCGCCAACGCTCAGTGTGGCGATCGGCTACCCGATCGCACCGCGCTACCAATTGCTCCTCGATGGACGACTCGCCTCGGCGTCGCTCCGGTCGACCGACCACGCCGGCGAGCGGGACCTTGGGTCGCTGCGCACTCTTGCCGTCTCGGTGCTGGCCGAGGGGCCGCTCCCGCTCGGACTCCGCTTCCAGGCAGGGGGGGGATTCATCCGCTACTCGCCATCGGAGCCGAGCGGGGTCTTCGCCGATGGGAGCCCGACCAAGCCGATGATCACCGCCGGAGTCGCCTGGGTGCGCCCGCTCCGTCCCGGGCTGGACCTCCATGTCGGAGGTCGCTGGGATCTCCACGAGTTCACCACCTCGACCCTGCGGCAACGCGGTTGGTCACTCGCCCAGCGCGTGCATCGCGTGGCGATCACCGTCAGTGTGGAGCGAGGCTTCTGATGACGCGCCGATTCGCACTTCTCGCGGCAGTCACTTTGGTCGGCTGTGCCGACATCGTCCCGCCGCGGCCGGCGGAGGGAGTCTACGAGTACCGTCAGCTCGGCGCGACCGATACGCTCGCGTTCAAGTGGCTCCCCGCACAGTTGCCGGTGAGGATCTGGGTGGAGGAGGCCTCCCCGCTCCGTGAGCCGCTCGTCACGGCGATCGCGCGATGGGAAGGGGCCTTCCTCTTCGGCGAGTTCCGCGCGACCCTGGTGTCCGATTCCAACGCGGCGGATGTCATTGTCCGCAACGTGCCGCCGATCGCCCTCGACATCGTGTCGCGGCGCCTCGCGGCCTTCGCGCCGCAGTGTACCGGCGAGACGACGTTCGCCCTCGGCAGCGCCCCACGGACCCTGCAGTTGCCCTGGCGGATCTTCGTCTGGCCCGCCTCGAATCCGAACGCACCTGGCATCGCCGCCTGTTACCGGATCACCGTCACGCACGAGCTCGGCCACGCCCTCGGGATCATCAACCCGAATCACACCGGTGCCCTCCTGGGCGACGTGATGTATCGCGACCCGGTCTTCGACGGAATCAGCGAGCGTGATCGGAACACGATCGAACGGCTCTATCACGGCCCAACCACGTTGACCGCCACCCCCCGTCCCTAGCATCAGGGGCCACTGGCACTCGGTGGCCACGCAGGCTTCCTACTGGGAGAGCAGATGAGCACCACGTCACCGTCCGTTGACACCGCCGCACCCGCCTGGGTCCGCCATCCCCGACTGACGGCGTGGGTCGCCGAGATGGCCGCGTTGACCCAACCGGACCGGATTCACTGGTGCGACGGGTCGCAGACCGAATATGACACCCTCTGCGAGGAGATGGTCGCCTCGGGCATGCTCATCCGCCTCAACCCGGTGACCCGGCCGAATTCCTTCCTCGCCCTCTCCGATCCGAGCGATGTGGCCCGCGTCGAGGACCGCACCTTCATCTGCAGCAAGCGCAAGGTCGACGCCGGCCCGACCAACAATTGGGTCGAGCCACGCGAGATGCGCGCGACCCTGAAGGAACTCTTCGCCGGCGCGATGCGCGGCAGGACGATGTACGTGGTGCCCTTCTCCATGGGCCCGATCGGATCCCCCCTCTCCCATATCGGCGTCGAACTCTCGGACTCGCCCTACGTGGTCGTCAACATGCGGATCATGACCCGCATGGGACGCGCGGTCCTCGAGTCGCTCGGCGAGGGCGACTTCATCCCCGCGATGCACACCGTGGGCGCCCCCCTCGCGCCCGGGCAGGCCGACAGCAAGTGGCCCTGCAATCCCGAGAAGTACATCGTCCACTTCCCGGAAGACCGCGAGATCTGGAGCTACGGCTCGGGCTACGGCGGCAATGCGCTCCTGGGCAAGAAGTGCTTCGCGCTCCGCATCGCCTCGGTGATGGGACGCGACGACGGCTGGATGGCGGAGCACACGCTGATCCTCGGCGTCGAGGATCCCCAGGGGCAGAAGACGTATGTGGCTGCCGGCTTTCCGAGCGCCTGTGGCAAGACCAACTTCGCCATGCTCATCCCGCCGGATGTCTATCAGGGGTGGAAGGTGACGACCGTCGGCGATGACATCGCCTGGATCCGTCCGGGCGAGGACGGTCGCCTGCACGCAATCAATCCCGAGGCGGGGTACTTCGGCGTCGCGCCTGGCACCTCGAACGACACCAATCCGAATGCGATGGCGTCGTGCGCCGCCAACAGCATCTTCACCAATGTCGGCCTCACCGACGACGGCGATGTCTGGTGGGAAGGCATGACGGAGACGCCGCCCGCCACGCTGACCGATTGGCGTGGCAATCGCTGGACGCCCGAATCGAAGACGCCGGCCGCGCACCCGAACGCGCGCTTCACCGCGCCGGCGTCCCAGTGCCCCTCGATCGATCCGGCGTGGGAAGATCCGGCCGGCGTGCCGATCTCGGCCTTCATTTTCGGCGGCCGCCGCGCGACCACGGTGCCGCTGGTGCATCAGGCCTTCAACTGGAGCTTCGGCGTCTACCTCGGCGCCACCATCGGCTCCGAGACCACCGCCGCGGCCGCGGGGGCGACCGGGCAGGTCCGCCGCGATCCGTTTGCGATGCTGCCGTTCTGCGGCTATCACATGGGCGACTATTTCAATCACTGGCTGCAGATGGGGCGCGGCCTCACCGACCCCCCGCGGATCTTCTGCGTCAACTGGTTCCGCAAGGATCCCGACGGCAAGTTCATCTGGCCCGGCTTCGGCCAGAACATGCGGGTGCTCGAGTGGATCGTCGGTCGCGTCCGAGGCCGAGCCTCCGGGATCGAGTCGCCGATCGGCTGGATGCCGCGCTACGAGGACCTCCGCTGGGAGGGGCTCAATTTCCCGAAGGAGACCTTCCTGCAGTTGATGGAAGTCGATCGCGAGCTCTGGAAGTCCGAGTTGCTGGGCCACCGCGAACTGTTCGAGAAACTGTACGACCGGCTGC
The DNA here is from genome assembly GCA_038223815.1 of Gemmatimonadales bacterium. GTDB lineage: Bacteria > Gemmatimonadota > Gemmatimonadetes > Gemmatimonadales > GWC2-71-9 > Palsa-1233. The sequence continues at coordinate 56 of JBBRGR010000349.1, read as the reverse complement.
CGCAGGAGTTCATGTACATGCGCGAGCTGATCCTCTCGGCGCTGTGGCGGAGTCCG
>JBBRGR010000348.1:0-3141 GCA_038223815.1 Gemmatimonadales bacterium | reverse complement strand
GTGCCCCAGCAGCTCCTGCACCGTTCGGATGTCGGACCCGCTCTCGAGGAGATGGGTGGCGAAGGAATGTCGCATCGTGTGACAGCTCGCGCGCTTGGTGATCCCGCTCCGCCGCACCGCCGCCGTCATCGCCCGCTGCATTGCCGACTCATGCCAATGGTGCCGTACCCAGCGACCGCTCGCCGCGTCGCGGTAGCGCCGACTCGCCGGAAAGAGCCACTGCCACGCCAGACTCCGACCCGCCCCAGGGTACTTCCGCTCTAACGCGTCCGGAAGCATCACCCACCCCCCGCCATCGCCCTCCGCACAGTCGCCACGATGCCACGCCGCGACCCGCCGAATCTGCTCGCCGATCGCCCCACGCACCGCCCGAGGCATCACCGTCACTCGGTCCTTCGCCCCCTTGCCACGCCGGATCCGGAACTCCCCACGCTCCAGGTCAAGATCCTTCACCCGGAGCGTCAGACACTCCGTCAGCCGCATCCCACTGCCGTACAGCACCACCCCGATCAACCGAGCTACCCCGTCAAGCTCCGCCAACACCCTCCGCACCTCCTCCCGCGTCAGCACCACCGGCAACCGCTCCGGCTGCTTCGCCCTCGGCAACGCCCCCATCGCCTCCAACGGCTGCCGCAATACCTGACCATAGAGAAAGAGCAGCGCAGCCAAGGCCTGATTGACGCTGCTCGCCGACAACTGCCGGGCCTCGGACAGGTCAGCCAGGAAATCGCGCACCTCCGCCACCCCCATCTCCCGCGGATGCCGCAGCCGGTGGTACCGGACATACCGAACCACCCACGCCAGATAGACCACTTCGGTCCGCGGGGAGAAGTGCCGAAGGCGCAGATTGGACCGCATGGCACGCAGGAGGGGCGAATTGTGCCGCACAGGGAACCCCGGGTGAGAGTGACTGATGATCGCAAGGATCGGCGAGGATCACAGACACCACAAAACGCGAGAAGGGCCGGATACCCGCAATCGTTGGGGCGAACAGCCAACAGCCAACGGGAGCGGTGAAGCGCGAAGGGGGAACGGTGAACGGAAGCCGAGCACCGAGCGCCAGGGGTGAGGGGGGAGGAGCGAGAAGCAAAAGGGAATCGGCCCGGCCCCGGGGAACAGCCCCGCCCTTCAGCCGCCTGATGCGTTGTGTCACTGAACCGCAAACGGTCGTCACCCCGACTGCACCCCACCATCACTTCACCGCGAGGCTCGCATGGAACTCGATACCCTTGAAAAGCTCTACGTCGATGCACTCAAAGACCTCTACAGCGCCGAGAACCAGATCCTGAAGGCCCTCCCGAAGATGATCACCGCCGCCAACTCGCCCAAGCTCAAGCGCGGCTTTACCAAGCACCTCGGCCAGACGCGACAGCATGTCAAGCGCTTGGACCGGATCTTCAAGGGACTCGGCTACAAGTCGGGCGGCAAGCGATGCATCGGCATGGAAGGGCTGCTCAAGGAAGGGGCGGACCTGATCAAGGAACGCCCCGATCCCGAAGTCCTCGACGCCGGCCTGATCAGCGCGGCCCAGCACGTTGAACACTACGAGATGGCCGGATACGGCACCGCTCGGACATGGGCCCGCGTTCTCGGCCGTCGCGATGACGTGAAAATCCTGCAGCAGACCCTGAACGAAGAAGGCGATACCGACAAGGCGCTCACGGTGCTCGCCAAGGCGATCAACGTCGCGGCAGAGTAGGGCAGCACAAGAGCGTGGTGCTCCCGGATATTCTGCGCCCCGGTTTGCGGTTGGTCGTGTGTGGTACGGCCCCCGGGACAGTGTCGGCCCAACGAAAGGCCTACTATGCCTTTCCAGGGAACCGCTTCTGGCCTACGCTCGCAGCGGTAGGGCTGACCACTCGACCGTTGCTCCCGGCGGAGTATCCGCGCTTGCCGGAGTTCGGCATCGGCCTGACTGACCTGATCAAGGATCAGTCCGGCGCCGATGCGGCGCTGCGCTTTGCGCACGCTGACCGATCGCGCCTCGAGCGTGCCATGCTGGCGCACCAGCCCAGCTTCCTTGCCTTCAATGGGAAGCGAGCGGCACAGGAGTATTTCGGCGTGCGCCGAGTCGAATATGGACTCCAGGAGATCCAGATCGGTCCGACGCAACTCTTCGTGCTCCCGTCAACGAGTGGTCTGGCGGTCAAATCGTGGAACCTGCGCCACTGGCAGGAGCTCGCCCGGCGCGTCGCCTTGCTCCCGGTCATCGAGTGAACGCCGGCAACCCCCTCAACCCCTCCGGCCGAGCCCCCGTCCCCGGTCACTGCGCTCCCCTCCGCGGCGGACGTCAGATGTCCATCCTCCGACCGATTGCCTCGTCTCCCATTCGCACCGACATTCGAACGGTCGTCCACCCATCGTTACCCCGGGAGCCCCGATGCTCGTCCAGTTCAACCGCGGCCACCATATCGTCGGCAGCGCCACCCTCGCCGAGCAATCGGAGACGTCCGTTCGCGGCGCGCTCGGTGGTTTCGCCGAGCAGATCACCCGCGTCGAGATCCACGTCAGCGACGAGAATGGGACGGACAAGAATGGCGGCAACGACAAGAGCTGCCGGATCGAGGCGCGCCTCACTGGCCGCCAACCGATCGCCGTCCACGCCCTCGCAGACACCGTCGCGAAAAGCGTCGACAGCGCCGCGGACAAGTTGCGCCACGCCGTCGAGACCATCGTCGGTCGTGCCCACCACCACTGACCCTGCATCAGGAGTTCGACCATGTCGAGACCAAAAAAGTCCCGCCGCCGCTACAACAGACCGGTGCTCCCGCAACCACCGATTACCCATGCCGATGGGAGCACCCGCAAGCCCGAGTATCCCGCGCTCGAGGGGCGCGAGCCGCTCCCGGAAGAAATTACAGGTCGCGCCTCCGGGACCGATGATGACCTCGTGGCGCTCTTCCAGAATCCCGATCGCGAGCATCTCGCCGACGGCTTCCGTGGCGGCAGCGACAATGAGTCAGGGGATGCGGACGCCACGGGGACAACGGCACCACCCGATGAATTCCTCGTTGATTCCGACGGCGACCGCTGAGCCGCCCCACGCTGGCCCAACGGCGGCACCAGCCCTACCTTGCAGCATGACATCCACCGCCCGCTGTCGCCGTCACACCCGCCCCGCCGTCCTGCTCGCCGTGCTTT
>JBBRGR010000347.1:0-3145 GCA_038223815.1 Gemmatimonadales bacterium | reverse complement strand
ACCTGACCAGGATTCGCGCCGGGATCGAGAAACTGGGGTTGGGGCCGGTGGAAGTGCAGACGTACGAGCAGTGACACCCTTCAGGGTGTCATCCTGAGCGAAGCAGCCCCTCGGACTGCGGAGTCGAAGGATGACATCCCTTGGAAGTCCCTCCGACCCGCGAACCCTATGACACTCCTCGCCACCCGCCGCATTTATACCGGCCGCATCATCTCGCTCGACATCGACACCGTGCAGTTTCCCAACGGCAACGTCGGCGAGCTGGAGATGATCCGGCATCCGGGTGCCTCGGCGGTGCTGCCGTTCCTCGATCCGGTGGACGCGCCGGATCCGCGCGTGCTCCTCATTCGCCAATACCGCCACGCCACCGGCGACTATCTCTGGGAGATTCCGGCGGGGCGCCGCGACGGCGGCGAGGCACCCGAGGAGACGGCGCGGCGCGAGCTGCGCGAGGAGACTGGGTACCTCGCCGAGCACTGGCAACGGCTGACCTCAACCTGGACCACCCCGGGCTTCACCGACGAGAGCATTCACCTCTTTCTGGCGACGGGCCTCACGCCGGGGGAAAGTGCCCTCGAAGCGGATGAAGTCCTCGCCGTACATGAGCTGCAATGGAGCGTGGTGCTGGAAATGGTGCAAAATGGAACAATCGGAGACACCAAATCTCTCAATGCCATCCTCTTTGTCCAAGGTTTACTCAGATAACCTTGTACAAAGTGAATTTTTGTGATAGCTTCTCCGGGCACCCTCACCCAGGGATTCCCGATGACTGCGATTGCTCTCCCCACAGGACCGTTGCCACGACCTACGCTGGTGTCCTCGCCGGCGTCTGACCTCGCCAATCAGGAAAACTCCCGCCTCGTCGCTGCACATCTTGGGGGCGATGAGCGTGCCTTCGGGAAGCTCGTCCAGCGCTACCAGGCGCGGCTCTTGAATTTCATCTACCGGATGATCGGGGATCGGGAACGCGCCGAGGATCTGGTGCAGGAAGCGTTCGTGCGGGTCCACCGGCACCTGCACCGCTTTGACCAGTCTCGGAAGTTCTCCACGTGGCTCTACACGATCGGCTCCAATCTCGCGAAGAACGAGTTGCGGAACCGGTCACGCTCGCCGTTGGTCTTCCACGAGTCGGCCAGAGCCCCAGGGGAAGGCGAGGGTCGTCCGCTCGAGTTCGAGGACTCTCGCTCCCGCCCCGATGACCTCTTTGCCAATCGACACCTGCGAGAGCTGGTGGAGGGCACCGTGCAGCGCCTCTCGCCGCACCACCGCGTGGTCTTCGTGCTCCGCGAGATCGAGGGGAAGAGCTACGAAGAGATCGCCGAGGTGACCAATACCAACCTCGGCACGGTCAAGAGCCGCTTGAACCGGGCGCGTACCTCATTTCAGAGCATGATCGCGCCCTTTCTGGACTGATCACCCGCGAGGGGAACCTGCGCAACGCCCGCGTGTCAGAGTTCCCTGACACTCGGGCGTTTGCCTTCCCACCATCCTGACGGGCCCCTTCCGCGAACGAATGATCCGACGTATATCTCCCAAGCTCCTCCGCCACTCAGGAGTATCACCTCACCATGAATTGTCGAGAGTTCGGTCGATACTACACCGACTTCCGCGACGGGAACGACCCGGAGCTGGCGCGTCGCATGCGCGAGCACGTCAGCGCCTGCAGTGGCTGCGGACCGCACCATCGGGCCATGCAGATCGGCATTGAGGTCCAGCAGATGACCGAGATCGAACCCACCGACGCGATGATGCACTCGTTGAGTGCGCGGTTCAATGTGAGGCCGATTCGGTAGCGGGTGAACGGTGAACGGTGAACGGGGTGCCAGTCGGCCCCCGTTTTTCGTGCCCGGCGACTCCCGTTGACCGTTGACCGTTCACCGTTCACCCATCCGCCCCTTATCATTCCCCCATGCCCCGCCTCTCTCCACCGCAACTGCAACGTGCGCTCGCGAAGGCGCCACCAAGCGGGTGCTACTATCTGACGGGAGGGGAGCCCATCCTGAAGGACGAGGCGCTGGCGCTGTTGCTTGATTCTGCACTGGATCCCGGTCTGCGGGACTTCAACCTTGACCTCCTCTCCGCCTCGCAGCTCGAGCCCGATGCGCTGGCCGCCGCGTGCAGCACGCTGCCGATGATGGCCGACCGGCGCGTGGTCGTGGTGCGCGACATCGAGTCGTGGAATCGGAAGAGCAAGGGCAAGCAGCCCGCGGTGCGCTACCTGGAGAAGCCGGCCCCAGAAACGGTGCTCATCCTGGTGCAGGGCAACGACGACGACCCCGACGCCGATCTCGCCGCGCACTGCACCGTGGTGGAGTGCAAGGCGCTCCTGGGCGAAGCGCTCGATGGGTGGCTCGACCTTCGCCTCGAAAGTGCCGGGATCGCCCTCGCCGACGATGCACGGGAACACCTGCTCCGCGCGACCGGCAGCGACCTCGGCCTGCTCAGCGCCGAGGTGGCCAAGTTGTCCTCGCTCGAAACGACCGGACCGATTGACCGCGACACCGTCGGGTCCCTGGTCGGGATCCGCTTCGGCGAGACGATCGAGGACTGGCGCGACGCCGTGCTCCGCGACGACGCCGCCCACGCCCTCGCGCTGGTGCCGCAGGTCCTGTCGCTCAGCGGGGTCTCCGGCGTCAAGCTCGCGACGCTGCTCGGCAGTTCGCTGCTCGTCCTCCGCTGGGGGCGCGCCACCGCGGAGGCCGGGAAGATTCGCGATCGTGCGCTCGCGGAGCAGGTGAAGTCATTCCTGTTCCGGGTGCGCCCATCCGTAGGGAGCTATCCACCGTTCGCGTCGCTCGTGGGAGAAGTCGTCGGACGCTGGTCGTTGCCGCGGCTTCGCAGCGCGATCGCCGCGACACTCGCGGCCGACGCGGCTCTCAAGAGCACCACGATTTCTGATGAAGGAGGGATCGTGACCGATCTCGTGTTGACTCTGGTGACCTCGCGCACCCGGAAGGCGGCGTGACGCGCGCGATGCGGACCCCCGGGCTGTCCGGGCTGTGCAGCATGCTGCGCCCCCTCCTCAGGCCGGGGCGAGGCATGCCTCGCCCCGACGTGATACTGGGCATGTTGGCGGTCGTCGCGCCGGTGGCCGCCCAGGCCCCCCTTCCCCCCACCACGCCGCGCGTCGTCGAGGTGACGCGGC
>JBBRGR010000346.1:0-3163 GCA_038223815.1 Gemmatimonadales bacterium | reverse complement strand
CACCGCCGATGGCGATCACCACGTCCATCTTTTCGCCCCGCTCGGCCATCTCGCGCCAGTGGGCCGCACCACTCTTGTGGCGCTGCCAATGCATGGCGAGATCGCGCTTCCCCTGCACCTGCACCCGATACATCCCGACGTTGCGCCCCCCCGTCTTGGGATCCTTGGTGATCACCATCGGGAGGGTCAGATAGCGGCCGCCATCGTCGGGCCAGGTTTGCAGAATCGGGAGGCGGTCGAGGTCGATCTCGTCACCACGCAAGACGACCTCCTGACACGACGGCTTTCCCCCGCGCGTCTTCGGCGGATACTTTGCCATCTCGGCCAGCTTGGGCAGCATCGAGAGCTTGCCCATGATCCCTTCCGGCACCTTGAGCTGGACCATCTCCGCGATCCGGTCCCCGATGGCATCGAGGCGCTCGACGCCGAGAGCGAGGCACATCCGCCGCCGTGAGCCATAGAGGTTGATCGCCACGGGGATCGGCGAGATCGAGCCGTCGTCGAGCAGCGGCTGCTCGAAGAGGAGCGCCGGGCCGCCGCCCGGCAGCTTCATGGTCCGGTCGGCGATCTCGGCGATCTCGAGATGGGTCCGGACCGGCTGGCGGATCCGCACCAGTTCGCCGATCCGGTCGATGGCGGCGATGTAGTCGGCAATGGAGTCAAGCGTCATGATGCCTGCCGTACCCCGACATGGATGGCGACGATCCCCCCCCACCGGGTTTCCCACGTCACCGGCGCGAAACCGGCGGCCTCCATCCGCGTGGCGAGGGCCGGCGGTTCGGGGAAGGCGAGGACCGACGCTGGTAGCCAGTCGTAGGCGTTCGTATGTTTCGAGATGAGCCGACCGATCCGCGGCAGCAGGTGGCGGAAGTAGGCCAGATAGAGGCCGCGGAGGGGTTGCCACCGCGGTGTCGAGAATTCGAGAACCACGAAGCGCGCCCCTGGCTTCAGCACCCGCGCCGCCTCCCGGAGTCCCGCATCGAGATCCATCAGATTGCGCACCCCGAATCCGACCGTCGCCCCGTCGAAGGTGCCATCCTCGAAGGGGAGATTGAGCGCGTCCGCCGCCGCCGGCTGCACGCGCGCCGACTTGCCCACGCCGCGCACCAGCATGGCAGGAACGAAGTCGGCGGCAATCACGTGCCCGTGAAAGGCGGGACGGTTGCCGAGCTCGGCCGCGAGGTCCTGCGTACCGGCACAGAGGTCGAGGTAGGTTCCGCCGGGCGCCGCCTCCCACCCGAGCCGCTCGACCGCCGTCCGACGCCAGCGCCGGTCGGCATTGAGCGAGAGGACGTGGTTCAGGACGTCGTAGCGCGGGGCGATCTCGGTGAAGACGCCGCGCACGTAGGCACGCTTGGCATCGCCGCCGGTGACCGGTAGTGCCTGGTCGGTGGTGGGCATGACCGGGAAAACTACCGGAGCCTCGGGTCCGGCGCATCCCTGCCCCCTCACCGGGAGCCACCTGTGACCGGGCCGATTCCGTCCGACTGGCGCGAACTCTCGGACCAGGAGGTGGTCCGCCACGCGGTCCGTGGCCGTGAGGCTGCCTACCGGGAGCTGATCCGACGCTACCAGCGGCCGGTCTTTTCGCTGATCTACCGCATGGTCCGCGATCGCGAGCTCGCCGAGGATCTGGCCCAGGAGACCTTCGTGAAGGTCCTCAATGCGGTCGAGTCCTATCGGCCCGAGTTCAAGTTCTCGAGCTGGATCTTCAAGATCGCCAACAACACCGCGATCGATCAGCTCCGGCGTCGCAGTCTCGACACCCTGTCGCTCGACGGATCACCCCACGCGGCCACCGCCGATGCGGTCGAAGCGACCACGCTGCAGATCAGCGACGGGGCGGAATCGGCGCTGGAGGAAGTGACCGCCCGCGAGCTTGGCCAACAGATCGAGGTCGCCATCGCGGGGCTCCGTCCGGAGTACCGCGCCTGCATCCTGCTGCGGCACGTCGAAGGGCGTCCGTATGAGGAAATCGCCGAGATGCTGGACCTCCCGCTGGGCACCGTGAAGACCTACATCCACCGTGCGCGCAACGAACTGCGAATTCTCCTCGCAGCTACCCGTGACGCGTGAAACCTCCCTGTCCACCTCGACGTAGATGAGCGCGATGCCTGACACCTCAACGCAGCACCTCACCGCGGACGAACTCGATGCCCTGATCGGGGGCAGTGGAGGGCCGCGGGCGATGTCCCACACTGCAACCTGCATCCTCTGCCGCGAGCTGGTCATCCTTGACCGCCAGCTGGTTGCCCTCCTCGGAGAGCTCCCCCCGGTTGATGTCCCCTCGGGCTTCGAAGACCGCGTCATGGCGCGGGTCACGATCGGCGCCCCGACCCCGGTGCTCGCGCCGGTCCGGAGCCCGCGCGAGGTGGCCGCACGCCGCCGAGTGCTGGGGCTTACGATGGCCGGGAGCAGTGCCGTTGCGGCGGGATTTGTCTGGGCCGCGGCCGACCCGACTGCGGCACACGGGTGGTCCGGCGTCGCCTTGTCCGGGTTGGTCGATTCGCTCTGGCTCTCGGTGCAGACGGTGGTCGCCAACACCGCGGAGCAGCCATGGTTCGGCGCGGTGCGGGACACGGTCGCGACGCCCGTTCGTGCCCTGCCCTACCTGCTTGGGGCTGCCGGAGCCTATGCCCTGGCGCTGGCCGGTCTGGGTCGTCTCCTCGCCGAGCCCGCGGCCGATGCGGGCTGGTAAGCGGCTTCCGACCCTTCTCGTCGCCACGCTGTTCCTCCCAGCCGGACCGCTTCACGCGGCTCCACTGCGCGGCGCGATTGAGGGGCTGACCAACCGAGTGGCCCGCGCTGTCCCCGCCATGTTTGCCGTCGGCCCGGTCGTCGAACCGCAGGCCGTCCCGGTCGCGGACCCTCAAGGGCCGAGCATCAACCCTGCCCGTCTCTCGGACGCCGCCACCATTGAGCGTGACCTCCGCGCGGCCCTCCGCGAACCGCTCGCCGAGACGCGACTCACGGTCACCGGCGGCACGGCGCGTCTGGGCAACTATTCCGTCGGCTCCGCCGAGCGGATCGTCGGTCACGTCGTGGTGCTCAAGGGCAATGCCGACGTGCATGGCACGATCGAGGGCAACCTCGTCACCCTCGACGGGAACGTCGTACTCCACCCAGGCGCCAACATCACGGGCGACGTGCTCGCCATTGGTGG
>JBBRGR010000345.1:0-3174 GCA_038223815.1 Gemmatimonadales bacterium | reverse complement strand
GGGACCTCGACCATCACCACCGGGTTCGGCGCCACCGGCCTCTTCGTGATGAAGCGCCTGGCCCAGGGGAAAGGGGGCGTGCTCGCCATCCAGCCCCGGGTCGATCTGCCGCTGTTGTATGACACCAAGCAGCGCCCGGTGCTGGGTCCCGTTTCCACCGATGCGGAGCTCCGCCTCCTCTATGGCAACGGCTTCGGAGCCCTGGGCACGCGGGGCTTCGTGAGTGCCTCGGCCGGGGGCGCGATGTGGCGCCGCGGGGCCGATGAATTCCGCTACGACCTCACGGTTGGCTTGGACGCCGGACCGCGACTGCTGGTGATGGCGCAGGCGTTCAACGTCGCGGCGTTCGAGGGGGGTGGTCTGGCCTACAGCGCCACCAAGCTCGGTGGCTCCGCGGTCTTCCGTGTCTCCCAGCGGGTCGGCATCCAGGCAGGCTATTTCGCCGGTGTGTCCGGGAAGAATACCGCCCGGGAGCGGACCGCCTCCATCGGGCTCTGGCTCAACCGGGAGGCCCCCCAGGGCACCGTCGCGCCCGACCCCCGCTAGCTTCCTGCTCCTCCGCCGCGCCACGACCCCTTCGTCGGCGCCCGGATGCCCACGGGAGCGGCACGCAGCATGGCTTTGCTGGCACTGCAGGACCTCACGATCGCCTTCGGCTCGGCGCCGCTCCTCGACAACGCGAACTTCGTGATCGAGCGGGGCGAGCGCGTCTGCCTGCTCGGGCGCAATGGTGCGGGCAAGAGCACTGTCATGAAGCTGCTCGATGGCTCGCTCGCCCCGGACACGGGGGTGCTCGTCAAGCAGACCGGCGTCAGCGTGACACGCCTGGAACAGGATGTTCCCGGTGACGTGGCCGGGACGATGTTCGACATCGTCGCCGAAGGATTGGGCGAGGCCGGCCTGCTGCTCGCCCGCTACCAGCACGCCTCGCATCGCATCGCGACCGACCATGGCGAGGCCGCCCTCAACGAACTCGATCGACTCCACCATGCACTCGATGCAGCGAACGCCTGGCAGGTGAAAAGTCGAGTCGAGACGGTGCTCGAGCACCTCGGCCTCGACCCCGAGGCGCTCTTCGCCGCGGCCTCTGGTGGACGGAAGCGCCAGGCACTCCTGGCTCGCGCGCTGGTGCGTGAGCCCGACGTCCTGCTGCTCGACGAGCCGACCAACCACCTCGACGTCGAGGCCGTGGAGTGGCTCGAAGACTTCCTGATCGCCAAGGGCATCACGCTCGTCTTCGTGACCCACGACCGGACCTTCCTGCGGCGCGTGGCCACGCGCATCGTGGACCTGGATCGGGGCCAGTTGATCGACTGGGGCACCGACTACGATACCTACCTCGAGCGGAAGGAAGCGGCGCTCGCGGTGCAGGAGAAGGAATGGAGCGAGTTCGACAAGAAGCTCGCCCGCGAGGAAGTGTGGATCCGCACCGGGATCCAGGCACGGCGTACCCGCAATGAAGGACGCGTACGCGCCCTCGAGGCACTCCGCCTCGAACGGGGCGCCCGACGCGAGCGCGTGGGTACCGTGCGCCTGCAGGCCCAGGAAGCGGAGCGCTCCGGGCGACTCGTGATCGAGGCGAAGGCGATCTCCTTCAGCTACGGCGAGCGGCCGATCGTCCGCGATCTCACGACCACGATCACCCGCGGCGATCGCATCGGGCTGATCGGGCCGAATGGCTCCGGCAAGACGACGTTGATTCGCCTCCTCCTCGGGCAGCTCGAGCCGCAGGAAGGGACGGTGCGACTCGGCACCAACCTCGAGATCGCCTACTTCGATCAGTTGCGTGAGCAGCTCGACCCGGAACAGACCGTGGTCAACAGCATCGGCGACGGCACCGAGTTCATCGAGATCAACGGGAACCGCAAGCACGTCCTCGGCTACCTGCAGGATTTTCTCTTCACGCCGGAACGTGCCCGCACTCCCGTGAAAGTCCTGTCGGGCGGTGAGCGCAACCGCCTGCTGCTCGCCCGACTCTTCACCCAGCGCTTCAACGTGCTGGTGCTCGACGAGCCGACCAACGATCTCGACATCGAGACGCTGGACCTGCTGGAGGACCTGCTGCTGAATCTCACCGCCACACTGCTGGTGGTGAGCCATGACCGTGCCTTCCTCGACAACGTGGTGACCAGCACCTTGGTGATGGAAGGCGCTGGGCGCGTCGGGGAGTTCGTCGGCGGCTACTCGGATTGGCAGCGCCAGCGTGCGGCAGCGGTCCGCGAGGTCGCCAGGCCGGTCGCGCCGAAGCTCGCGGCCGCGGCATCCAAGGGGGGCAAGAAGAAGCGGCTCTCCCACAAGGAAGCGATGGAACTCGCGGCGCTCCCGGACCGCATTGACTCGGCGGAGCAGGATCGTCAGCGCCTCCTCCTCGCGCTGACGGACCCAGCGCTTGTCCGAGATGGCGTGGCGATGGCGGCCGCGAAAGCGCGGCTGGTCGAATTGGATGAAGCCATCCACGCGCTGACGGGGCGCTGGGAGGCGCTTGAGCTGCTGGCGGCAGAGGACGGAGGCTGACCGTACCAAGGTGCCAGACGAATCACGGCACCCAAGATGAATCCCAGATGAACAGGGCGTGGTGCGTGACGGCGGCGGCAACTTTGCTGCACCGAGCCGCGTATGTGTGCTGACCGACACGCTCGACACCGTCCTTTCAGCCACGGCCAGTGACCACCATGACGATCGCTTCCCCGCGTGCCCTGTTCACGGTCGCCTGCCTGACGCTCGCGCCGACGCCGGCCGTGCAACGTTTTCATTATGCGCATGACGCCATTCTCGGGACCTCGCTCGACCTGACCTTCACCACGCCGGACGCGCGCGCCGCAGAACGCGCCGAGCGCGTGGCCCTCGCTGAGATTGAGCGGCTCCGTGGCGTGCTGAGCAGCTACGACCCCGCTTCCGAAGTGAGTCGGCTCGTGGCGCGCGGCACCCTCGACGCCCCATCGCCGGAGCTGGTTGAGGTCCTGCGCCACTACGAGGCGATGCAGCGCGCGAGCGATGGTGCCTACTCCCCGCGGGTTGCGCCCCTCACCGCGCTCTGGAGGGAGGCGGAACGCACCGGCACGCTGCCGGACGCCGGCGCGCTGCGCACGACGACCGCCCGGATCGCGGGCTCGGCCTGGCAGATTGATCCCACCGAGACAGCCATCCGGATGCTCACCAGCGATCCGATTGACC
>JBBRGR010000344.1:0-3175 GCA_038223815.1 Gemmatimonadales bacterium | reverse complement strand
TCAGCAAGGTCGAGATCTTCCGGATCCCGTTTCTGGGGTGGCTGCTCTGGGCCGCGATGGATGTGGGGATCAGGCGTGGGCGGGGGAGCAGTGCGAAGGATGCGATGCAGGAGTGCGCGGCGCGCCTGCGGGATCACGTCTCGGTGATGATTTTTCCGGAGGGGACGCGATCCCCCCACGCCGAGATGCTGCCCTTCAAGGACGGTGCCTTCCGGTTGGCGATCGAGGCGGGCGTGCCGATCCTGCCGCTGGCGCTCTTCGGGACCCGGGATGCGATCGCCAAACATGACTGGCGCATCGGTGCGGCTCACGCGATCGTCGAGGTGCTGCCTCCCGAGCCCACCGCCGGGCTGACGCTCGACGATGTGACGGCGCTGCGGGAGCGGGTGGAGGAGCGGATCCAGGTGGCGCGGGATCGCCTCCGGGCGGAGCTCGCCGCCGAGCGCACCTGATCAGCTGCGGCGGGCGATGCGGATCTCCCGAAGGGCGGGGAGGACCACCGCGAGCGTCGCGAGCAGCCACCCGCCGAGCATCGGCCAGCGCCACGTCGGGTTGTCTTCGACCTCGGTGAGAAAGAGGAGCGCGAGGGCGAGGGCATCGATGAGTCCCACGCCGATCACCATGCGCAGCAGCGCCGAACGAATGCGGGCGACGCGCCCGGTGTTCATCGCTCGGCGAAGACCGTGGCCTTCCCCTTCGCATCGAAGGTGTACACGGTATAGCGCTGCGGCGTGCCACCTTCCATCCCGGGCGATCCGACCGGCATCCCGGGCACTGCGATCCCCTTCACGCCTGCTGGCGTGCTCTCGATCAGCCGCGTGATCAGCTCCGCCGGGACGTGCCCCTCCACCACGTAACCGTTGATGAAGGCGGTGTGACACGATTCCAGTGGCGCTGTCACGCCGTTCGCCCGCTTCAACGCGGTGAATTCCTCGCGATGTTCCACCGTGACCTTGAAGCCCTTGGTCTTGAGATAGTCCACCCACGCGGTGCAGCAACCGCATGACGGCGACTTGACGACGTGGATCGCCAGTGGCGGCGGCGCATGATTCGCGGCCACCAGGGTGGCTGACCCGGCGGAGAGGAGGAGGATGGCGGTGACGGCGGAGCGGAGGCGCATGGGGGTCTCGGGAGTTGAGTCGTTCGTCGTGAGTCGTGAGTCGTGAGTTGTGAGTTGTCGGTCGTCCGTCGCACGGAACGTGTCACCCACCCGGAGTCCTCGCCAACCGTGGGGACCTACGACTTGCGACCTCCGATTGACGACCTCACTTCAATCCCGCACCAGAATCAAGAACTTCCCGCCGTCCCAGAATTCCGGCGACGAAATGTGCAGATCGCCCTTCACCTTGCCATTCGACATGACGGTGGACGACAGGAAGGCCGGGCTCTGGCGCGTCACGATGCGATACTCCTTGTTCGACTCGGGCACGGTGAGCACGGTGTCGCGGCGCCGATCGAGGCGCTGGAAGAGTTCGGGCTTGAGGTCGCGCGCCGGCTGCAGCGTCTTGCTGCCGAAGACCAGAAACTTGCTGCCCTCGCTGACCAGAATCCCGCGCTTCACAAGCTCGTCCTTCGTGCCGACGGCGTAGTAGACGATAGCGGACTCGTCGATCACGCGGACGAGTGTGTCCTGGACGGCGATCTTTTCCGTAGTCAACTGGGTCGTCTGCCGGCTGAGGGTATCGACGCGCGAGGTGAGGGTCTGGATCTGGACCTTCTGCTCGGAGATCAGGACTTCCTGCTCCATGGCCGCGGCGCGCAGCCCTTCGATCGACCTCTGGAAGCTCTCGAGCTGCGTCACGAGCCGACTGCGCTCTGCGGTGAGGCCCCCGATCCGCTTCTTCTGTTCTTCGATGGTCTTGTCCGCCGCATCAAGGCGGGCAATCACCTCACGCACCTTGCCGAGGAGGACAGCGCGCTCTTCGGCGCGACCGGCCAGCGGACGATCCCCCCCACCCACCGGGCTCACGCCCAGTGACTTGACCCGGGCAAGATCGGCGTTGATCTCGGTGACCATCTGGGTCGCCGCCAGCACGTCCGCGACGAGCGAGTCCTTCTGCTCGGCAGCCCGTTGCTGCTCGATGACCAGTTGATCGTACTGCTTCTTGCTGACGCAGCCGCCGAGCACGATGATGGCCGAAAGGGCCAGCGCAATCTTCCGCATGAGACGATCCTGTGAAGGTGAATAGCCCCGGTGACGAACACTGGGGGGGAACGATGCACAGATCGTCGCTGGCGGGCCAGCCCCCGGGGGGGCAGATTCCGAACATGCCGATACCGCGACTTCGCTCCTGCCGACTGCTGGCGACCCTCCTGACGGTGGCCGTGGCCATCCCGCTCGCGGCGGTCGCGCAGGGCCCGGGCGTCCGGACGGCCACCTTTCTGCACTTCAATGATGTCTACGAGATCACCCCGAGTGCAGGGGGCGCAAGCGGCGGGTTGGCCCGCGTTGCCACCCTCCGCCAGCAATTGCGCCAGCGGACGCCGGCCCTGATTACCACCCTTGGTGGCGACTTCCTCTCCCCCTCGGCGCTGGGACTTGCCGAGGTCGGCAGTGGACGCCTGGCAGGTCGGCAGATGGTGGCCACGCTCAATGCCGTGGGTGTGGATTGGGCGACGCTCGGCAACCATGAGTTTGACGTCCGGGAAGGGGAGTTCCTGGCCCGCATGGGGGAATCGCGCTTCCGGGTCGTCGTTGCCAACGTGACCGACAGCGCGGGACGCCCCTTCCCGAACACCGCCCGGCACGCGGTGCTCCGGGTGCGCACGGCCGGCGGCACGCTCCGGATCGGGCTGATTGGCGTGGTCCTCACCGACAACGCCCCGAGTTGGACCCGCTTCGAAGACCCCATGGTGGCTGCGCGACGCGAGGTCGCTGCCCTCGCGGACTCCGCGGTGGATGCGATCGTCGCGCTGACCCACCTGACACTGGCGCAGGATCAGGAACTGGCCGAGCTGCTGCCGGAGATCACCCTGATCATGGGTGGGCACGAACACGAGAATTACCTGATCCGGCGTGGCCCGCACTTCACTCCGATCGTGAAGGCCGATGCCAACGTCCGGACGGTCGCCGTCGTCGCGCTGACGGTGCCGCGGCGGGGAGCGCGCCCGCTGGTGGACGTGCGATTCCTGCCGATCACCGCGTCCCTCAGCGAATCGCCCCGCGTCGCCCGCG
>JBBRGR010000343.1:0-3177 GCA_038223815.1 Gemmatimonadales bacterium | reverse complement strand
GTTGAGTATGAGGGCGTTGGTTCCATGACCCCGCAGTCCGGGTGCCCCAGCTTCCGTTACAGCGCCTCGGGGATCTACCCGATGCCCGTTTGAACAGGTGCCCGGAGAGGGGCGGTGGAGAACTCACGAATGCCGTCGGAGAACGGGATCCGTGCCGAGAACCCCAATCCATCCCTCGCCGATTCGACAGCGGCGAAAACGTGGCGGACGTCGCCGACCCGGTACTCGCCCGTTACCTCGGGTTGCGGTCCGTCCAGGGACCGTGCCAGCTCCCGTGCCATCGCGAGGATCGTCCTGGGCTGGCCGCTGGCGATATTGAAGACGCCGCCCCCGGACCGACCGAGGGCCCGCAGGTTGGCCTCGGCGACGTCGCGAACGTGGACGAAGTCTCGGAGCTGGCGGCCGTCCTCGAAGACTCGTGGGCTGAATCCCGACTCGAGGGCGCTGCGAAAGATGCTTGCGACGCCAGCGTAAGGCGTGTCGCGTGGCATCCTCGGACCGTAGACGTTGTGATACCGCAGGGCGCAAACAGGCACTCCCGTCTCGCGCCCGAACGTCCGGCAAAGGTTCTCCTGCTCGAGCTTGGTGGACGCATAGGCACTGCGGGGGTCGGCGGCGGCGTCCTCGGGCACCTGTTCGGTCTGGAGCTGTCGACCGCAACTCGCGCATGCGGGTTCGAAATCCCCGGCTTCGAGGCTTTCGCGCCGCCGCGGGGGCGGCGCGACGATCCCGTGCTCAGGGCACCGATACCGCCCTTCGCCGTAGATGACCATGCTGCTCGCCAGGACCAGAGGCCCGTCGAAGCCGTGTCGGTGAAGCTCGGCAAGGAGCGCGGCGGTTCCGCTGGAGTTGCTTTCTACGAACTCGGGCCAGTCGGTCGGGTTGACGCCGAGACCGACCATCGCTGCCTGGTGTGAGACGGCGTCCACCCCTTCGGTCGCCCGCTGCAAGGCGTCCGGATCGCGGATGTCCCCCCAGACGTATTCGGCGTCCGGATTGAGATAGCCGGGGGGTCCCGAATGGGCCGCGGGGTGAAGACGGTCGAGCACCCTCACCCTGTCACCACGGGCGAGCAGCGCATCGACCACATGCGAGCCGATGAAGCCGGCCCCACCGGTTACCAGGGTTATCGGTGCGCCGCCGCTCACCACGGGGTCCTGACTGCGACCTGGATCGCGATCGCGCATGCCGCCTGTGCCCCTAACCAGCCGCGGACGGCTCCGAGGCGGCGGGGCAGGGAGACGGTCGCCGCCGCGAGCCAGGGCATGAACGGCAGCCAGATCCGCTCGACCTCCCCCTTCGACATGCCGCTGAGGTCGGCGATCAGGACGGCAGCGCACGCCGCACCAACGATCAGCCAGACTCGCGGGTCGCGCAGGCGCGCGAGCGCGACCGCGACCGCGGGCCCTAGGGCGAGGGCAAGGGCGGCGAGGTTGTCGAACAAGAAATACCCGTACGGACGCTTCATCGCCACCCCCATCAGGTACTGCTCGCGTGTCGCGGTAAAGCCGTCGAGCAGCCAGAACCCCGCGGCCAGAAACGCGATCAAGACCGTAGCCGAGCCTCCCACGGCCCAGAGCAGCGGCCCGACCCGCCGCCGCGAGATAGCCACCACAACCGGAATCACCGCGAGGAGGACGAGACCGTAGGAGAGAAAAGCAGCCGCCCCGAAAAGAATTCCCCCGGTTAGGCCGAGGAGAGCCGAGCGTGGGCCTCGCCGCTCGAACGCGCAGAGAACCAGGCAGATTGCCCAGGCAACCACGCCGGTGAAGAAAGCATCGGCGGAGACGCCGAGCCAGATCGCAGCCGGGAGCAACACGAGGTAGGGAGCGGCGCTCCGCGCCCGTTCCTCGCCCCCCACCGTGCGGAGGGAGATGAGGACGGCCGGCGCCGAGGAAGCGCCGACGACGACGACGAGCAAGGCCGCAGGAAGGCTCCCCGGGAGCCCGATCTGCGCCAACCCCCAAAGGACGAGGGCCATCCCCGGTGGGTGCCCGCGGAGGTGGGTCGCGTACCCGCCGATCCGCTCGGTGAAGTGTGAGAGGAAATCCCCCGGGGAACCGACCAGTGGCACGGCCGTCAGGTACTCGTTCGGGGAGCGCAAGGGCTCGAGCACGCCGTCCGCGCCGGTGGCCAGGGCCAGGGCCAGCGTCCAAATCGCGAGGGCGAAAAAGGATGTCCACAGCAGTCGGCGCCAACTGAGTAGGCGGGCGAGGATCGGCCCGCCCCAGACGAACCCTGCGGCCGCGAGGACGGCTAAAAGCAGGCCGGGTTCGATCCGGAGGTCCCATCGGGCGTGAAATGGAGGCGCGTGGAGCAGCAGACCAGCGCCCTCGGAGTTAAGTCGGGTCCCCCAGGCCCAGGAGAGCGCGATCAGCAGCGCCCAAAGGCCGAGAGCGGCGGTTGTGCCGGGCCCGGACGCCCGTGCGTACCGCAGGATCACCCTTGGTGGGCGAGGCGTCGATGCCGCAGTGCCCGATTCCATCAAGAGCACGCTAGGGGCGCGGGATTACGGGATTCGTAAGGGCCCTGTAAGGGCGGGCGGTCAAGTTGATCGTCTGATCGATGTCATCCTCCCAGTCCTCGACGAGGCGGAATCCCTGACGGCGGTGCTGGCAGCGATGCCGGCCGGTTACCACCCGATCGTCGTCGACAACGGATCGCGCGACGGCTCTGCCGAGATCGCCGCCGCGTGCGGCGCAACCGTCGTCCGCGAGCCCGTCCGGGGCTTTGGCTCCGCCTGCTGGGCGGGGCTACAGGCGGCCGAGGAAGAGGTCGTTTGCTTCATGGATTGCGATGGCTCCCTGGACCCCGCCGAGCTCGCCTCGGTTGCCGGCCCCGTTGCCGAGGGCCGGGCCGATCTCGTCCTCGGGGCTCGACGGCCCACGGCGGGAGCATGGCCGCTGCACGCGCGCCTGGCCAACCGTGCACTCGCCCTCGAGATGCGGCGACGGACGGGGGCGCGGATCCACGATGTCGGCCCGATGAGAGCGGCCCGGCGCGGCAGATTGCTGGCCCTCGGGATCACCGACCGCCGCTTCGGCTGGCCCCTGGAGATGGTGATCAGGGCGCAGCGCGATGGCTGGCGACTGCTGGAGGTCGAGGTCGCCTACCGGCCCCGTTCGGGTGGGCGCTCGAAGGTCAGCGGCAGCGCCCGCGGCACCCTGCTGGCGATCC
>JBBRGR010000342.1:0-3183 GCA_038223815.1 Gemmatimonadales bacterium | reverse complement strand
GGTGATCTGGAATGGGCCGATGGGGGTCTTCGAGACGCCGCCCTTCGATGCCGGCACCATGGGCGTTGCGCGTGCGCTGGTAGCTGCCACGGCGGCTGGTGCCGTGACGATTGTCGGGGGAGGCGATTCCGCAGCCGCCATTGCCGATGCCGGCCTCGCAGGTCAGGTCAGTCACGTCTCCACCGGGGGCGGCGCTTCCCTGGAGTTCCTCGAAGGGCGCGAACTGCCGGGTGTCGCCGCGCTGGACGACGCCACATGAGTCGTTCCGTCCTGTTTGCCGCCAATTGGAAGATGCAGGTCGCGCCGGGTGAGGCGCGTCTCTACCTCGAGCGCTTCTTGTCGCTCGACGCGGCACGTGCAGGCCGCACGCTGGCGTTTTTTCCGCCAGCAGTGTCGCTCGAGGCGGTTGCCGATGCAGTGCGCGGGCATGACCACATCATGGCCGGCGCGCAGGACGTGCACTGGGAGCCCAAGGGCGCCTTCACCGGTGCGGTCAGTGTGCCCCTGGTGCGCTCGGCTGGTGCCGGCGTGGTGCTCATCGGTCACAGCGAACGGCGCCACGTCTTTGGCGAGACGGACGCAGACACGGCGAAGAAGGTGGCCGCCGTGCTGGGTGGCGGCCTGCAGGCCATGCTCTGCGTCGGCGAGACGCTCGCCCAGCGGGAGGCCGGGGAGACAGAGGCGGTCTGCGCCCGGCAGCTGCAGGCGGCGCTCGCGGGTGTGGCGGCAACGGCCGATCTGGTGATCGCCTATGAGCCGGTCTGGGCCATCGGGACCGGCAAGAATGCCACCCCGGAAGACGCCAACACGGTGCACGCGGCCATTCGAAATGTCCTCGCGGGGCTCGGCATCCCGCCGGCGACTCGGGTGCTCTATGGCGGCTCGGTCAACGCCGGCAACGCCGTGGCGCTCCTGGCCCAGCCCGAGATCGACGGGGTGTTGGTCGGGGGGGCGTCATTGGATCCGGATGGGTGGGCACATATTTGCGCTACCTCGTAAAGGTTGACCCGTCGGTGATGTGGTGCTCTTGACAATGGGGGGGGGTGTTGCCGTCCAAATGTCCCCTTGTTGGTTCATCCCTTCTCGTCGAGGTGGCCGTGTCGAAGAGCGATCGCCCCCGCCAAGCAATTCGAGTCCTTGCCCTGTTCTGCCTGATCGCCCTGCTCGGACTGAGCGGGTTCCGCTCGATTCCGGCGGTTAGCGCGACAGAGGAAGGTGTCGTGTGCGGGGGAACGTGGCATGGCCGCCTTGCCGGATGCGCGGAGCTACCCTCCAACTCTCGGGCTTCAATTCGATCCCGACGGTCACCTCTGGGTGAGGGAGTCGATGACCGAGTGGAGCGTCTTCGCCCCCTCCGGGGAACGGGTTGCCTCACTTTCGATTCCGCTCCAGAAAGTGCTTGATATCGGGCGCGACTACGTCCTGGGCGTCGCATTGGACACGGACGCTGTCGAGACGGTCCGAGAACTTCGCCTACGGCGCGGTCGCCAAGGCCTGCGGTCCGCCAGCCGTGGCGCCGGCACGACCCCCCGCCCCTAGAGGTTGAGCCCGACGCACCGGGCCGCTATCTTGGTAGGCTAGGCTCAAACGACGGGGCACACGGATGTTCGGTTTTCTGTTGGCGATCATGATTCTCGACGCGCTGATTCTTGCCGCGGTCGTGCTGATGCAGGCTGGCCAGGGTGGCGGGCTCGCATCTCTCGGAGGTGGCGGCGTGCAGGCGATCGGCGGCCGTCAGGCCACCACCATCCTGACCAAGGCGACCTGGATCTGTGGCGGCATCTTCATGGGCCTCGCCCTGATCCTCTCGGCGATTGCTCCCGGCGGGGGCGCAGCCTCCTCGAGCGCCGTCCAGCAGCGGCTGGAGCAGGGCCTGCAACAGCAGCAGCAAAGGCCGGTGCCGGTGTCCCCGCTTGACGGAACTGCTCCACCGCCGGTGACCCCTGCCCCGACCGGGGGCACGACGCCTTGATCACGGCCAACGCAGGCGGGACGAATCGTCCCGCCTTTGTTTTGTTGGAGGACGGGACCTGGTACGCCGGGACGCTGGTCGGGCCCGTTACCAAGGGCTTCGGTGAGGTCGTCTTCACCACCAACATGACCGGGTACCAGGAGACCTTCACCGACCCCAGCTACCTGGGCCAGATCGTCGTGATGACGGCGCCGATGATCGGCAACTATGGCATCACAGCGACCGACGACGAATCGGCGCACCCGCAGGTGAGCGGCATCGTGGTCCGTGAACTCTCCGCGCACTATTCGAACTGGCAGGCGGTGACCTCCCTCCCGGAATGGCTGGCTGCCGCTGGGGTGCCAATCCTCACCGGCGTGGACACCCGCCGTTTGACCCGACACATCCGCGAGCGCGGGGCGATGCGTGGCGTGATCGCCGAGGGCAGCGAGCCGACGGACGCACTGCGCGCCGAGCTGGCGGCCTCGCCCTCCATGGCGGGTCTCGATCTCGCCTCGAAGGCCACGACACCGATCGCCTACACGCAGGGAGCCGGGCCATCCGTCGTGGCAATCGATTTCGGGATGAAGCGCAACATCGTCCGGATGCTGGAGGAGACCGGCCTTCGGGTCGAGGTCGTCCCGGCCGAGACCACGGCCGCCGAGATCCTGGCGAAGTCGCCGGACGGACTCTTCCTCTCGAATGGTCCGGGCGACCCCGCTGCCGTCGGCTATGCCCGGGAGACGATTCGCACGGTCGCTGAGGCCGGGGTTCCGATCTTCGGGATCTGCCTGGGCCACCAGCTGGTGGGTCTGTCCTTCGGGGGGACCACGGCCAAGCTCCCCTATGGCCACCGTGGCGGGAATCACCCGGTCAAGGAACTCGCGACGGGCAAGGTCCTCATCACCACGCAGAATCACGGTTTTGCGGTGCAGGGCGGGGAAAAGGGGATTCCCGGGGCCCCGGACCTCGAGGTGACCCACCTCAATCTGAACGATGGAACGGTCGAGGGACTTCGGCACACTCGGCTCCCCGTCTTTGCCGTCCAGTACCACCCGGAAGCCGCTCCCGGGCCCCACGACGCCTTCCCGCACTTCGGGGAGTTCCTTGCTGCCATCAGGCGTCGGCAAGGTGAAAAGGACGCAACCTCTTGACAGACAACGCTTAAGCGTCGTACATATCGGCCCGAATGGTGGGGGTCACGGACGACCCCAGCCACCTCCCGAGGGACC
>JBBRGR010000341.1:0-3189 GCA_038223815.1 Gemmatimonadales bacterium | reverse complement strand
GGCTACGGCGTGGTCTCCGGCGGTGGTGGCGAGTCGACACGGCTGGTGGAGTGCGGGGTGGTGCGCACCAAGGCGACCGAGCCACTCCCCGCGAGGCTGGTCACGATCTTCGATGCGGTGAGCATGCTGATCGCGCGCCATCGCCCTGACGCCCTTGCGGTAGAGGGAATCTTCCACGGGAAGAACGCGCGCAGTGCGCTCATCCTCGGGCACGCGCGTGGGGTAGTGTTGCTGGCCGCCGCACAGGCGGGGCTCGCGGTCGCCGAGATCTCTCCCGCCGAGGTGAAGCGCGCCACGACCGGCACTGGGGCGGCGTCCAAGGCCCAGGTCGCGAGCATGCTGACCCACCTGCTCCGGCTCGTGGAACCACCGAAGCCCGCCGACGCGGCCGATGGCGTGGCGATTGCCTTGACCCACCTGATGCGGCTCGCGCCGCGGGCCCGCTTCGCCGGAGGAGCACGATGATCGCCTCGGTGCGTGGGACCCTGGCAGTGCGCGATCCCTCCGGGATCGTGGTGGAGACGCCGGGAGGTGTTGGCTACCTCGTGGAGGTGCCACTGGGCACCTTCGAGCGGCTCCCCGCTGAGGGCGCCGCGGTCTACCTCCTGACCGAGTTGGTCGTGCGCGAAGATGCCTGGATGCTCTTTGGCTTCGATGGTGGCTCCGAGCGCGCGGTCTTCCGACGCCTCATGGGGGCCGCCGGTGTGGGCGCCCGCCTCGCCCTGGCCATCCTCTCGACCCTCGGCGCCGAGCGCACCGTGCGCGCCATCCGCGACAAGGATCTCGCGGCCTTGGCGTCGGTGACGGGGATCGGTCGCAAGAAGGCGGAGCGCATTGTCCTCGAACTCGGCGACCGACTCGGTGACTTGCCGGCCGCCGCGCCGAATGTCTCCCCGGCCGCCGATGCCGTGCGTGCGCTGGTGGCCCTCGGCTACCCGGCCGCGCATGCCGATGCTGCGGTGCGTGGCGCCGCAGAAAGTGGCACACTCGAGACCGCCGCGCTGGTGCGCCGTGCCCTCACCGACCTCACCCGGAAGTGATCTGATGTGGTCCACCTCGCGCCCTGCCCAGACCGCGGAATGGCTCTGCACCAAGTGCGGCACCACGAACCGGAAGTTGCTTGCACCCAGCCTCAGCGAGGCCCGGGATCGCTGTGTACAGTGCAAGACGCCGCATGCGCTCGGGCGCGGCACCACGCCGGTCCGCTGGAACGCCAAGGCTGCGTGACGCGATGACGGATCGTGTCGAGGTCACCACGCCGGCCGCCCTTCCCGATGAGGGAAGTGCCGAGCAGGCCTTGCGCCCATCGCGCCTGGACGACTTCATCGGGCAACCGCAGGTGCGCACCTCGCTGCAGATTGCCATCGACGCAGCCCGAAAGCGCGGCGAAGCGCTCGACCACGTGCTCTTCTTCGGCCCGCCCGGCCTCGGCAAGACGACCCTCGCCATGCTGATGGCGCGCGAGATGGGCGTGCAGTGTCGAACCACCTCGGGCCCCGTGCTCGAGAAGGCCGGGGATCTGGTCGGATTGCTCACGGGCCTTGGCCCGGGCGACATCCTGTTCATCGACGAGATTCATCGTCTTCGGCCGCAGCTCGAAGAGTTCCTCTATCCGGCTATGGAGGATTTCCGTGTGGACGTGCGCCTGAGCGATGGACCGCATGGCCAGACGCTCCCGATGTCGATTGAACGCTTCACGCTGGTGGGCGCCACCACGCGCTTCGGGTTGCTGACGCCGCCGATGCGTGCCCGCTTCGGCCTCGTGGAGCGTCTGCATTTCTATGCCGTCGACGACCTCGCCACCATCGTGGCGCGCTCCGCCAAGGTGCTGGGCGTCACCATGGACGATACCGGTGCCGCGGAGATCGCCCGGCGTGCGCGCGGGACGCCGCGCGTCGCAAATCGCCTCCTCCGCCGGGTGCGCGACTACGCTGAGGTCCGCGCGGATGGCAGGATCACGGCAACGATCGCCGCCGAGGCCTTGGCGCGTCTCAACGTGGACGAGTTCGGCCTCGACGACATGGACGCGCGCATCCTCGCGACGATCATCGAGAAGTTCGCCGGTGGACCGGTCGGCCTCGCGACGATCGCCGCCTCGGTGGGGGAGGATACCGCCACGGTCGAGGAAGTCTATGAGCCGTACCTGCTGCAGCAGGGCTTCCTCGAACGCACGCCGCGCGGGCGGGTCGCCACCGCGAACGCCTATCGCCGCCTTGGCCTGAAGCCCCCCGCCCGCCCGGGCGATGCCCAGCCGTCGTTGCTCGATGGCTGAGCGTCGCTGGACCACCACCGACTTCGACTTCGATCTTCCCGCCACGCAGATCGCCCAGCATCCGAGCGCCGAGCGGGGGGCGTCGCGGATGTTGGTGGTGGATCGGGGGGATGGAGGGGCGACGCATGCGTCGCCCCTACGCGACGCGCATTTCTCCAATCTCCTCGCCCTGATCCCCGCGGGCGACCTGCTCGTCCTCAACTCGACCAAGGTGCGGCACGCGCGTTTCCTCGGCATCAGGCCCTCCGGGCAGGGCACCGCCGAAGTGCTCCTGATCCATCCCGCGCCTGATGACACCTGGATCGCCATGGGAAAGCCGGGGAGTGCCATGCGCCCGGGGAAGCAGATTCGCCTGGGGCCCGATGCCGCAATCGAGACGATCGAGGAGACCGAGGACGGATTTCGCCGTGTCCGATTCATAGGACTCCGGGCCGAGGAGGCGATCGCCAGGTACGGCCGGCTGCCGTTGCCGCCCTACATCAATCGGGACCCGACCGCGGAGGACGAGGACCGCTACCAGACCGTCTATGCCGCGCGGGAAGGCAGCGTGGCAGCACCCACGGCCGGCCTCCACTTCACGCCGGCACTCCTCGACGCCCTGCGAACCGGCGGCGTGACGACTGCCGAGCTCGACCTCGAGGTGGGTCCGGGGACGTTCAAGCCGGTCGAGGCCGACGCGATCGACCAGCATGCGATGCACAGCGAGCACTTCGAGATTCCGACCGCCACGGCCGATGCCATTGCGGCGTGTCGTGCCCGCGGCGGCAAGGCGTGGGCGGTCGGCACCACGGTGGTGCGGGCGCTCGAGAGCGCAGCCCGGGAGGACGGCACGGTCGCCTCCGGCGCGGCCGATACCGCCATCATGATCACCCCGGGATTCTCCTTCCGCGTGGTGGACCGGCTGATCACCAACTTCC